>NZ_JBVJLD010000027.1:0-85811 GCF_055584905.1 Kitasatospora sp. NPDC088742
GCCCGGTTACATTCCGAACCCGGAAGCTAAGCCTCATAGCGCCGATGGTACTGCAGGGGGGACCCTGTGGGAGAGTAGGACGCCGCCGAACAATCTTTCAGAGAAGGCCTCCCGGCTTATGCCGGGGGGCCTTTTCGCATTTCCGGGCCGGAAAAATCCGGTGCCCGTGATGATCTTTCTTGCTACGGTGCACGGATGGCAGCGTTGAGGAAAGTTCAGATCACGTTCGACTGCGCCGAGCCGGAGCGGGTCGCCCGCTTCTGGCGGGAGGTGCTCGGGTACGTCGCTCCGTCCGCGCCGGAGGGGTTCGCCGGCTGGGAGGAGTACGTGAGTACGCTGCCGGCCTCCGGGCCGGGTGCCTGGTCGGCGGCCGTCGATCCCACGGGGGAGGGGCCGCGGTTCTACTTCCAGCCCGTGCCGGAGGGGAAGGTCGCCAAGAACAGGGTGCACGTCGACGTGCGGGCCGGCACCGGACTGGTGGGGGCCGAGCGGCTGGCGGTGCTGGAGGCCGAGCGCGACCGGCTGGTGGCGCTCGGCGCCGTCTGCGACGTGGTGCTCTACGCCGATGAGGAGAACGAGTCCTGCATCGTGATGCGGGACGTGGAGGGCAACGAGTTCTGCCTCGACTGACCGTGCGTCAGGAGGGTGGGCGGAGACGTGACTGGCAGGGCTCGGAGGTGAACTCCGTGCCCTGCCAGTCGGCGTGACGGCCCCCCGATTCGAAGCCGGAGTCCGCGCCCGCGGTCATGCCGCGGTGCGGCGGCATCCGGTGAGGAGGAAGGTAATCATGCGCTTGGCGTCGGCCTGGTCGTAGTCGGGGCCGGTGATGCAGAGGTTTCCGATGGCGCGCATGAGCGGGTAGGCGGTGACGCCGGGGCGGAGTTCGCCGGCGCAGGCGTCCAGCAGCGACGCGCAGGCCGGGACCAGGTTGTCGAGCATGAGGGCGTGGAGGTTCTCCAGCCCCGGATCCGCGGACCCCAGGGCCGCGCACAGGCCGTGCTTGGTCACGAGGAAGTCCACGAACGCGTCGGTCCACTCGGTCAGCGCGGTGAACGGCGCGGCGGCGTCCTGGAGGAGCCGGGGCGCGAGCGCGGCGCAGGCGTCGATCTGGTGCCGGTAGACGGCGGTGACCAGGTCCGCTCGGGTCGGGAAGTGCCGGTAGACCGTGCCGACGCCGACGCCGGCGCGGTCGGCGACGTCACGGACGGGCACCTGGACGCCCTGCTCGACGAAGGCCGCCGCCGCTGCTTCCAACACGCCGTCGCGGGTGCGCTGTGCCTGTGCCTGGCGTACTCCGACCGACTCCTGCACGGGTGACCCCTTTACTCGCGGAACGATGTTCCGCTAAGTTGGCGGAACGTTGCTCCGTCAAAGTATGGCAGAGCCGGTCCGTAGCGAAAGCACAGGTCACCCATGTCTTCTCGCCCCCTCGGCCACTCGATCTCCTCGGTCAAGCCCATCCCCGTTCCCGCGCCCGGCCGTGCCCTCGACCTGCTGGTGAAGGTCACCGCCCCGCAGGTCGGCCGGAACCTTCCCGTGATCGTCTTCTCCCACGGCAACGCGTGGTCCCTGGACGGGTACGGGCCGCTCGTCGACCGGTGGGCGGCCGCCGGATTCGTGGTGGTGCAGCCGACCCACCTGGACTCCCGCCGCAACGCCATCGGCTGGGACGATCCGCGCTTCGCCACCATCTGGCGGGTGCGGATCGCCGACCTGCACGCGATCCTCGACAACCTCGGCGACGTGCTCGCCCAGGCCGGCCTGGAGACCCGTGCCGACCTCGGGCGCATCGCCGTGGCTGGGCACTCCTGGGGTGCCCAGACCGCGGGTGCCGTCCTCGGTGCCCGGGTGCTCGATGCCGACGGCGTTCCGGGTGAGGACTTCTCCCACCCCGCGGTGTCGGCCGGTGCGCTGATCGCCGTGGCCGGGAGCGGCGACGCGCCCACCCCGTTCGCCGCCGAGAACCTCCCGTTCATGAAGCCGGACTTCTCGACCATGGCCGCACCGGCCCTGGTCGTCGCCGGGGGCAAGGACCGGTCGCGGCTCACCACCCGGGGGCCGGAGTGGTTCACCGACGCCTTCCGCCTCAGCCCGGCCCCGAAGAGCCTGCTCACCATCGCCGAGGCCGAGCACACCATGGGCGGGATCGCCGGTGAGATGGTGGCCGAGACCACCGACGAGGAACCCGCCCGGGTCGTCCTCGTCGCCGATGCGGTCTCGGCCTACCTCCGCACGGCGCTCGGCCTCGACGACGCCGGGTGGACCGCCTTCACCCGCGCCGCCGGGGCCGGCGACGGAACGTGGAGCACCGCCGGTAAGTAGGCCGAGGCCCGAGGCCCGAGAGGTGGGGGCGGGTCAGTCCAGGTCGGTGAGGAAGCGGAGCAGAGCGGCGTTGACCTCGGCGGGCTTCTCCTGCTGGGTCCAGTGGCCGCAGTCGGAGAGCCAGACGGGGGCGGCGAGTTCGGGGACGTGCTGGTCGAGGGTGGCGATGACGGCCTTGGCGGCGTCGTTGGCGACGACCAGGTCGCGGTCGCCGACGACCAGCAGGGCCGGGCTGAGGATGCGGGCGTTCTGCCAGGGGGCGGTGAGCTCCCAGTTGCGGTCGAGGTTGCGGTACCAGTTGAGCGGGCGGGTGAAGCCGCTCTCCGCGTACTCGGCGGCGAAGTGGGCGAGGTCGGCCTCGGTGAGCCAGGCCGGGAGGGTCGCGGGGGTGCGGAAGGCGTCGAGGAAGCCCTTGCCCTCGGGGACCAGCGGGGTGAGGCCGGCGGCGGGGTCGGCGGCGCGGCCGGCCAGCAGGCGGCGGAAGGTGGTGTCGGGATCGCGGGCGAGTTCGGCGTCGGCGACGCCGGGCTGCTGGAAGTGGAGCATGTAGTAGGAGTCGCCGAAGACCTTGCGGAACAGTTCGGTGGGCCGCACCGGCATCCGCGGGTAGGGCGGGACGGAGAGGCCGGCCACGCCGCGGACCAGGTCGGGGCGGAAGAGCGCGGTGTGCCAGGCGACCGGGGCGCCCCAGTCGTGGCCGACCACCACGGCCTGGCGGGCGCCCAGGGCGGGGATCAACCCGAGGGCGTCACCGGCGAGTTGGAGGATGGTGTACTGGTCCACCGCGTCCGGGCCGCCGGTGCGGCCGTAGCCGCGCTGGTCGGGGGCGACGGCGTGGTAGCCGGCCTCGGCGAGGGCGGTGAGCTGGTGGCGCCAGGAGTACCAGCCCTCCGGGAAGCCGTGCAGCAGCAGGACGAGCGGTCCGGTGCCGGCCTCGGCGACGTGCATGCGCAGGCCACTGGCGGACTCGACGTAGCGGTGCGTTATCGCGGTCGTCATGGGGTCATCGTGGTTGCTCCGCGCACGGAGCGGAAGGGTGCCGCCGCGCAGTGACGGGTGGTCAGCGATCGGGCGGGGGCGGGCCGGTGAGGGCGGTGGCGCGGAGCACGATCTCGGTGGCGAAGCGGGACTCCGGGTCGGCGAGCCGTTCGCCGAAGGCTCGGTCCAGGACGCGCAGCCGGTAGCGGACGGTCTGCGGGTGGACACCGAGCTGCTCGGCGAGTTCGGGGGCGCTGGCCCGGGTGGTGAGCCAGGCGCGCAGGGTGTCGAGGAGGCGGGCGCGCCGGGTGGGGGTGAGGGCGGCGAGCGGGGCGAGGTAGTGGCGGTCGAGCTGGCGGAGCAGGGCCGGGTCGCTGAGCAGCCAGAGGTGGACGAGGTGGTCCTGGCAGTACGTCAGGGGGCCGGTGGTGTAGGGGAGGAGGCGGCGGGCCCAGCGGAGCGAGTCGGCGGCCTCGGCGAGCGGGGTGGTGAGGCCGACGGCGGCGCGGCAGCCGGCCAGGGCGGCGGTGAGGCCTTCGCGGCGGGCGGGGGTGAGCGGGCCGGGTAACAGCAGGTGGGGCTCGCGGTCGGAGAGGTCGAGCAGGACGTCGCGGTCGAGGACGCCGCGGTGGGGGCGGGCGCCGGGGTCGAGGGCGACCAGGGTGACCTGGTCGGGGAGCGGCCAGGCGGCGTGGTCGGCGAGTTCGGCGAGGGCCGCGCGGGCGGCGCCGGTGCCGCCGAGGATGCGGCGCAGCAGCCGGCGGCGGCGGTTGTCGGGCTCCTCGCCGAGTTCGGCCATGGCCTGGAGGTAGCCCTCGCGGGAGAGTTCGGCGATCTCGCCCATGTAGGCGAAGAGGGCGTCGGCGAAGGCCATCAGGACGGTGGCGGAGAGGTTGTGGCGGCGGCCGACGGCGCGCACCCGGCGCAGGGCGACCTGGCAGCCGATCCGGTAGGCGTCCTGGAGCATGTCGAGGCTGCGGCCCTCCAGGGCCTCGTGCCGGCCGAAGCGGCGGCAGATCTCGTCGCGCAGCGAGGTGGTGGCGGTCGGGGCGGCGACCTGGTCGACGAAGGTGGCGATGTTCTGTTCGATGCCGACCCGGATGACGCGGGCGGCGGGGCCTTCCAGCAGCTCGCGGTACTCGGGGATGGTGGCGACGATCTCGGCGGCCATCTCCTTGAGCAGGCCCGGGAGTTCGGGGCGCATCACGGCGGCGAGTTCGCGTGGCACCTGGTCGAGCGGCGAGCTGGAGCCGGGCCCCCGGCGTGGCGTGGCCATGAGTCCCCCTGGCGTCCGGGGGCGGCCGGACGCATACGACGTGTGGTGGTTCGCTGACGATAGGGCACGAGTGGTCGTCAGCGCACCAGTCGTGACGGCGAATTGCCGGTCGGCGTTCCGGAAGGAGCTTGGCACTGTGCGCGCCGGGGTGAGACCAGGGGCTCACTCCGGGACAAGGACAGGGGGCTTTTCTGGTAGCGCCGGAACAAGAAATCCGCAGCGCGGGGCCGGGATTCCCGGAACTGGTCCGGCTCCGTTGCGGGGCCTGATTACCGGCGCGTAATGTCCGGGACCAGCGAGGGCGGCCCCACCCGTGCACCTCGCTTCACCGGATTCGCCTCGGCGCCAACTCACGTTCTCGTCAGGAGAGTTGGCCTGCCCGGCTGGTCCGCCCCCACAGAGAGGACCCATCGTGCGCAAGCCTGTCAAGGGCGCCCTGGTGGCTGCTGCGGCTCTCGCCGCCGTGGCCGGCATGACGCTCGCCCCGACCACCGCGACGGCCGGCACCCAGTCCGCCTCCTCCGGTCTGCTGGCCGGCTGGACCGCCAGCCCGGGCGGCCCGTGGACGGCCAAGGCGACCTCGCCGAAGCTGACCGACACCAAGACCGGCACCAAGCTGACCTGCAGCTCCTCCTCGGCGGCCGGCACCCTGGCCACCAGCAGCGCCACCGGTGCGGGCATCTCCTCGATCACCTCGGTGAGTTGGACCAGCTGTTCCGGTCCGCTGGGCATCACCTTCAGCGTCACCCCGCTGGGTCTGCCGTGGTCGCTGAACGCTGTCAGCTACAACGCGGGGACCGGTGTCACCACCGGCACCCTGAGCGGGGTGAAGGCCCACATCAGCGGCGCCGGCTGCACGGCCGACTTCGCGGGCCCGACCTCCACCACGCCGGCCACCCTCACCGGCACCTACACCAACTCCACCAACACCCTCACCATCAGCGGGGGCGACCTGCACGCCTACGCCGTCTCCGGCTCCTGCCTCGGTCTGCTGAACAACAACGACCCGGCGGTCTACAACGCCGCGTACGTGCTGAGCGCTCCGCAGGTCATCACCTCCCCGTGAGCCGTCCGTACCCGGATCCGGGCCACCGCCCGGCTCCGGGTACGAACACGCGCACCGGATGACAGGGCGTCAGCGGCGCTTTGTCATCCGGTGACAGGAAATCCGGGCCGGGGAGAGCGCTCCCGACGATCCGCGCGCGATCGCTTGTGAGGGCTTGTTACCCGGCCGTACTGTCCTGCGTCCCGAGACCGTCGGTCTGGGAGAGGAGTCCAGAGATGAGGGACGCGGTGCGTCGCCTTGCCATGCCCGTGAAGCCGGCCGCCGTGCTGGTGGCCGCGCTGCTGGCCGGCACGGTGGCGGGTGCCCCGTCCGGGGCGGCGCCCGGGAGCGCCCCCGCGGCGGTGGCCGCCGGGGACGAGCCGCACTCCGGGGTGAACACCTGCCCGCCCGCGCCGGAGGGGGAGTTGGACCAGGCGCGGCTGCCACCGGTGCCCGAGGGCGCGTTCGTGGTGCCGACGCCGGACATGGATCCGTTCCCGCCGGTGCCGGCCTGTGCCTACGCGGTGGGTTTCGCCAACGTCCGCAAGCAGCACCAGGCTTCGGTGCTCAACGACCCGGCCGGGCATCCGGCGCTGACCGCGGTGAACATGAGCCGGCGGTTCGTCTCCGTCTGGGAGCCGCAGGAGGGGCAGCAGCCGTACTTCGAGGCGGACAACCTCGCCTACCTCCAACTGCCGCCCACCGAGAGCACTTTCCTCACCTACGGCTTCATGCCGACCACCGCCGTGATGGAGCTGCAGCCGCAGGGCCTGATGACCATCGTGGCGACCGGGAACCTCAACTGGGACCAGCCGGTCGAGTTCACCATCGGCGGCTACCAGTGGATCAAGTTGCGGGACGTGAAGGTGAACGGGACCCCGCTGGACGTCGGCCCGAACTGCCGCACGGCCCGGCCGGTGAACCTGGAGCTGAAGGGCCGTCAGGACTCGCACCTGCCGGGCGGCGGTGACGGCAAGCCCGACTACACCCTGATCGGCGGTGGCCCGCTCTCCCAACGGGACCTGGTGATACCGGAGTTCAAGGGCTGCGGGTCCAAGACCGAGAACCTGGACGCGCTCTTCACGGCGGCCGTCTCGGGGCCGGGCAACTCGCTCAACCTGGTGCAGGGCGCGATCTGCACCCCGACCAGTGACCAGCCGAACGGCTGCGAGCCGGAGATCCAGCTCCCGGCCCTGCCGCACCGCCGCACCACGGACCAGGGCTAGGAGCCGGGATGGGGATCGAGGTGACCGTCGAGGGGCTGACCAAGTCCTTCGGCCGCCAGACCGTCTGGGAGGACGTCACGCTGACGCTGCCGCCCGGGGAGGTGACGGTGCTGCTGGGGCCCTCGGGCACCGGCAAGACCGTCTTCCTGAAGTCGGTGATCGGCCTGCTGCGCCCCGAGCGCGGCCGGGTGCTGGTGGACGGCGTCGACATGGTCAGCAGCCCGGAGCGGGAGGTCTACCGGGCCCGCCGGCGGTTCGGCCTGATGTTCCAGGACGGCGCGCTGTTCGGCTCGTTGAACCTCTACGACAACGTGGCCTTCCCGCTGCGCGAGCACACCCGCAGGACCGAGGCCGAGATCCGCCGGATCGTGCTGGAGCGGATGGAGATGGTCGGCCTGAACGGGGCCGAGGCCAAGCTGCCGGGGGAGATCTCCGGCGGGATGCGCAAGCGCGCGGGCCTGGCCCGGGCGCTGGTGCTGGACCCGGAGATCGTGCTCTGCGACGAGCCGGACTCGGGCCTGGACCCGGTCCGCACCTCCTACCTGTCGCAGCTGCTGGTGGACCTGAACGCGCAGATCGGCGCCACCATGCTGATCGTCACCCACAACCTGGACATCGCGGCCACCGTGCCGGACCACATCGGCATGCTGTTCCGCCGCCGGCTGGTGGCCTTCGGCTCCCGGGAGGAGCTGCTGACCAGCCGTCAGCCGGTGGTGCGGCAGTTCCTCGGTGGGCGCCGGGAGGGGCCGATCGGGATGTCGGAGGAGAAGGACGAGGCGCAGCTGGCGCTGGAGGAGCCCTACCAGGAGGCCGAACCCGGGCCGCTGCCCGAGCAGTTGCAGCCCTCGCCGGGCCTGCCGCCGCGCCGCCGGGCGGTGCCGCGGTGAGCGCCGCCGAGCCCGCGAAGGGCAACCCGCTCGCGGGCGGCCTGCGCCAGACCGGGCAGCTGCTCGCGCTGGCCGCGACCACGCTGCGGGACGTCTTCCGCCGGCCGTTCCAGTGGCGGGAGCTGATCGAGCAGTTCTGGTTCCTGGCGAGCGTGACGATCCTGCCGGCGGCGCTGGTCTCGATCCCGTTCGGCGCCGTGATCGCGCTTCAAGTGGGCTCGCTGGCAGAGCAGTTGGGTGCCCAGTCGTTCACCGGCGGGGCCAGTGTGCTGGCGGTGATCCAGCAGGCCAGCCCGCTGATCGTGGCGCTGCTGATCGCCGGCGCGGGCGGCTCGGCGATCTGCGCCGACCTCGGCTCGCGCAAGATCCGCGAGGAGCTGGACGCGATGGCGGTGATGGGCGTCTCGCCCGTGCAGCGCCTGGTGGTGCCCCGGGTGCTGGCCGCGATGGCGGTCTCGGTGCTGCTCAACGGCCTGGTCTCGGTGGTCGGCACGCTCGGCGGCTACTTCTTCAACGTGATGCTCCAGGGCGGCACCCCCGGCGCGTACCTGGCCAGCTTCTCCGCCCTGGCCCAGCTGCCGGACCTGTACGTCAGCGAGCTCAAGGCACTGGTCTTCGGCTTCGTGGCCGGGATCGTGGCCGCCTACCGGGGGCTCAACCCGCGCGGCGGGCCCAAGGGCGTGGGCGACGCGGTGAACCAGACCGTGGTGGTCACCTTCCTGCTGCTGTTCGTGATCAACGTGGTGATCACCGCCGTCTACCTGCGGGTCATCCCGCAGAAGGGAGCCTGAGATGGTGCTGCCCGGCCGCGCCGCCCGGGGCCCGCTCGGATGGCTGGAGACCGTCGGGGACCATCTGGTCTTCCACCTGGCCGCGCTGCTCTGGGTGCCCCGCGCGCTGCTCCGCTACTTCCGCGAGGTGCAGCGGCTGCTGGCCGAAGTCGCCTTCGGCAGCGGCGGGTTGGGGGTGATCGGCGGCACCGTCGGGGTGATGGTCGGGATGACCGCGGCCACCGGCACGGTGGTCGGCCTGCAGGGCCACGCGGCGATGGACCAGCTGGGGACCACCGCCTTCACCGGCTTCATCTCGGCCTACTTCAACACCCGGGAGATCGCCCCGCTGGTGGCCGGGCTCGCACTCTCGGCCACCGTCGGCGCGGGCTTCACCGCCCAGCTCGGCGCGATGCGGATCAACGAGGAGGTGGACGCGCTGGAGGGCATGGGCATCCGCAGCCTGCCGTACCTGGTGACCACCCGGATCATCGCCGGGGTGGTGGCCGTGGTGCCGCTGTACGGCGTCGGGCTGCTCTCCTCCTACGCCGCCTCCCGGGCCGTCACGGTCTTCGTCAACGGGCAGTCACCCGGCACCTACGACCACTACTTCGGGCTCTTCCTGGCCCCGGCGGACGTGCTGCTCTCCGGGCTGAAGGTGCTGCTGTTCAGCGTGATCGTGATCCTGGCGCACTGCTACTACGGCTTCCACGCCAGCGGCGGGCCGGCCGGGGTCGGCATCGCGGTGGGCCGTTCGGTGCGCAACGCCATCGTGATCATCAGCATCACCGACTTCTTCCTCTCGCTGGCGATCTGGGGCGCCACCACCACCGTGCGGGTGACCGGATGAGCGCCCGCCGTCCGTCGCGGGCCGTGCTGGGCCTGGTGTTCCTGCTGGTGCCCGCGCTGCTGGCCGGGCTCTGCGTCGCGGTCTACCGCAAGGCGTTCAGCGACGAGAGCACCGTGCTGCTGGAGACCAACGCCACCGGGAACGAGCTGCGGGTCAACGCCGACGTCAAGCTGCGCGGCGTGGTGGTCGGCCGGGTCAGCGGGATCGGCGCCGACGGCGAGCGGGCCCGGCTCACGCTGGCCCTTGACCCGGCCCGGCTGGCCGAGATCCCGGCCGGGGTGACGGCCCGTCTGCTGCCGACCACGCTGTTCGGGGAGCGCTACGTCGCCCTGGTGCCGTCCGGCAGCGACACCGGAACCGGGACGCTGCGGGCCGGGGCGGTGATCGCCCAGGACCGTACCGCCGAGGCCGTCGAACTGGAGCAGGTGCTGGACCACCTGCTGCCGCTGCTCAGCGCCGTCCAGCCGGACCAACTGGCCGCCACCCTGAGCGCGGTGGCCACCGCGCTGCGCGGACGCGGTGCCCAGCTCGGCGCCACCCTCACCGAGCTGGACGCCCACCTGGCCCGGCTCAACCCCGAACTCCCGGCGCTGAACCGGGACATCAGGCAGCTGGTGACGGTCAGTCAGGCCTACCAGGAAGCCGCGCCCGAACTGCTCCAGGCACTCGACGACTTCACCACCACCAGCGGAACGCTGGCCCGCGAGCGGGCCGGGCTGCGCGCGCTCTACGCCTCCTCCACGGCCGCCGCCGGGGACGTCACCGACTTCCTGAAGCGCAACCGGGCCACGCTGATCAGGCTCGCCGCGGACAGCCGGCAGACCCTGGAGCTGCTGGCCGAGTACGCCCCCGCCTTCCCGTGCACGCTGCGCACCCTGGCCGACTTCGTGCCGGTGATGGACAAGGCGCTCGGCAAGGGCACCGACAAGCCCGGCCTGCACGTCACCGTCGACACCGTGCCCAGCCCCGGCCGCTACCAGCCGGGCAAGGACACCCCGGCGTACACCGCCGGTGGGGGCCCCAAGTGCTACGACACCCCCTACACCGGCCGTGGCACCACCCCGGCCGGAGCCTCGGCGGGTCAGGGCTTCCCGGTCCCCGGCGAGGCCGGTCTCGGCCTGCCCAACTCACCGCAGGAGAACGCCCTGGTGAACGAACTGCTCGCACCGGCCGGTGACCTGCCCGACTGGAGCAGCGTGCTGGCCGGGCCGCTGCTGCGCGGAGCCGAGGTGAGGCTCAAGTGAGACGCCGCAGCCTGATCGGACCGGTCGTCAAGTCCCTGGTCTTCGTCCTGGTCACCGCGCTGGCCACCACCGCCCTGGCCTTCGGCATCGCCGACACCGGGGTGGGCGAGACCGTCGGCTACCGGGCCCGGTTCACCGACGTCACCGGCCTGACCGCCGGCGACGGCGTGCGGATCGCCGGTGTGCGGGTCGGCGAGGTGGAGTCGGTCGGGGTCACCGACCGCCGCTACGCGCTGGTGCGGTTCAAGGTCCGCCGCGGCATCCCGCTGCCGGGCAGCGTCACCGCCTCGGTCAAGTACCTCGACCTGGTCGGCCGCCGCTACCTCGAACTGGCGCGCGCGACCGGCCCGTTGGATGCGCAGCTGGCGCCCGGCGCCACCATCCCGGTGGAGCGCACCCGCCCCGCGCTGGACCTGACCCAGCTGTTCAGCGGCTTCCAGCCGCTCTTCCAGGGCCTGGCCCCGGACGAGGTGAACAAGCTGGCCGAGGAGATCGTCCAGGTGCTCCAGGGGCAGGGCGGGACGGTGGACGGGCTGCTGCGGAGCGTCGGCTCGCTGACCGGCACGCTGGCCGCCAAGGACGAGGTGATCGGCCGGGTGATCGAGAACCTGAACACGGTGGTCGCCACCGTCAACACCCACGACCAGGGCTTCACCGAACTGGTCTCCACGCTCCAGCAGTTGGTGGCCGGCTTCAACCGGGACCGGCAGCCGATCGGTGAGGCGGTGCAGGCCGTCGGCGCGCTCACCGCCTCCACCGCCGGGCTGCTCGCCGAGGGCCGGGCGCCGCTCAAGGACACGATCGGCCAGCTGGGCCGGCTCTCCGCCGGACTGGCGGACAACAGCACCCAGTTGGAGGACTTCCTCCGGCGCAGCCCGGAGAAGCTGACCACCCTCGGCCGGCTGGCCTCCTACGGCTCCTGGTTCAACCTCTACCTGTGCCAGGCCACCGTGACGGGCGTGACCACCGGCGACGGCTCCGCGCCGCCGACCGGGGTCACCGTGGACGAAGCGAGGTGCCGGGGATGAGCCGCTCCGACAGGGGCGCCAGCACGCGCGGGCCGCTCTTCCGTCCGCTGCGCGAACGCGGCCCGGTGGCGGTCGGCGCGGTCGGACTGCTGCTGATCGCGCTGGTCTGCGCGCTGGCCTACCAGGGCGACCGGCTGCCGCTGCTGGGCCGGGGCACCGCCTACACGGCCGAGTTCAGCGAGGCCGGCGGGCTGCGGCCGGGCGACGAGGTCCGGGTGGCCGGGGCCAAGGTCGGCAAGGTGACCGAGGTCGCGCTGTACGGGGCCAAGGTGCGGGTGGGCTTCCGGGTCCGCGACGTGTGGGTGGGCGACTCCTCCACCGCCGCGATCGGCATCCGCACCGTGCTCGGCGCCAAGTACCTGGCGCTGGACCCGCTGGGCACCACCGAGCAGGACCCGGAGGTGACCATCCCGTCCGGCCGGACCACCTCGCCCTACGACGTCACCCAGGCGCTGGAGGGCCTCGGCCGGACCGTCGGGGCCATCGACACCGCCAAGCTGGCCGAGTCCTTCCGGACCATCTCGGACACCTTCGCGACCACCCCCGACTCGGTGCGCAGCGCCGCCGAGGGCCTGGCCGGGCTCTCCCGCACCATCGCCGACCGGGATGCCCGGATGGCCGAACTCCTCGCCGGGAGCCGCAAGTTGACCAAGACCGTGGCGGACCAGAACGAGCGCTTCACCGCCCTGCTGAGCGACGGCGACTCACTGCTGGCCGAGCTCCAGCGCCGCCGCGAGGCGGTGCACCAACTGCTCACCGGCACCGGTGCGCTGGCCACCCAGCTGACCGGCCTGGTGAAGGACAACGAGCGTCAGCTGGCGCCCACCCTGGACGCCCTGGAGCGGGTCACCGCCGTGCTGCGGGCCAATCAGCAGGGCCTGGACCAGACCCTGGCGCTGCTCGGCCCGTACTACCGGCTGATGGGGAACACGCTGGGCAACGGCCGCTGGTTCGACGCCTACCTGTGCGGGGTGGTGCCGCCCTCCTACCTGCCCGAGGGAACGGCGCCGGCCTCCGGCTGCCGCCCCGTCAGGCCGACGGGGGGCCGGGGATGAGCGTCCTGTCCGGCCGCGGCCGGGTGGCCGTCAGCCTCACCGCCGTCGTGGCCGCCCTGGCGGCCACCCTGATCGCCGTCCCCGGCCCGGAGGGAAGCCGGGTGACGGTGTACTTCGACCACGCCGTCGGCGTCTACGCCGGCTCCGACCTGCGGGTGCTCGGCGTCAAGGTCGGCACCGTGCGCTCGGTCCACCCCGAGGGGGCCAGGGTGCGGGTCGAGCTCGGCCTGGACCACGGGGTCAAGGTGCCTGCCACGGCCTCCGCCGTGGTGGTCGCCCCCAGCGTGGTCGCCGACCGCTACGTGCAGCTGACCCCCGCCTGGACCGAGGGACCGCTGCTGGCCGACCGGGCGGTGATCCCGCAGGAGCGCACCGCCCAGCCGGTGGAGATCGACCAGCTCTACCAGAGCCTCACCGAGCTGGCCACCGCGCTCGGCCCGGACGGGGCCAACTCCCAGGGCGCGCTCTCCCGCCTGCTGGACACCGGGGCGAAGAACCTGAACGGCAACGGCAAGCTGATCGGCGATTCCATCGAGCAGCTCGGCCGGGCCGCCAAGACCCTCTCCGGCTCCAGCGAGGACCTGTTCGCCACGCTGACCCAGCTGGAGTCCTTCGCCGCGATGCTCAAGCAGAACGACGGCCAGGTCCGCACCGTCACCGACCGGCTGGCCGCCGTCAGCTCCTACCTCGCCGAGGACAAGGAGGAGTTGGGCCAGGCCCTGCACCAACTCGCCGTCGCCCTGGGCGAGGTGAAGACCTTCGTGGAGAACAACCGCACCCGGCTGGCCAACGGGATCGACCAGCTGGTGCCGATCACCCAGAGCCTGGTGGACCAGCGGGCCTCGCTGGCCGAACTGCTGGACACCGCCCCGCTGGCGGCCGGCAACCTGCTGCGCGCCTATGACCCGAAGACCGGGGCGATCACCGGCCGGGCGAACCTGACCGAACTGACCCTGCCGCTGCCACTGCCCGGGGTGGACCGATGAGACGTCGACTGCGGTACCTGTCCCTGGCGCTGGCCACCACGCTGACCGCCGGCCTGACCGCGGGCTGCGCCGGCTTCGGCGGCCTGCGGGACGCCCCGCTGCCCGGCGGCGCCGAACTGGGCGACCACTCCTACCGCTTGGAGGCCCGGTTCGCCGACGTGCTCAGCCTGGTGCCGCAGTCGGCGGTCAAGGTCAACGGCGTCGCGGTCGGCCGGGTCACCGCGATCACGCTGGCCGAGGACTGGAGCGCGGTGGTCACCCTGCGGGTCAACGGCGACGTCCGGCTGCCCGCCGGGAGCCGGGCCGAGGTGGCCCAGGCCGGGCTGCTCGGCGAGAAGTACGTCCGGCTCACCACCCCGGCGGACGGCCAGGCCCAGGGCGGCGGCCGGCTGGGCGACGGCGCGGTGATCCCGGTCCAGCTGACCGGCCGCTCCACCGAGGTGGAGGAGGTCTTCGGGGCGCTCTCCATGCTGCTCAACGGCGGCGGCATCGACCAGCTGCGCACCATCACCACCGAGCTCGGCCGGGCGATGACCGGCAACGAGGCCCAACTGCGCTCCGTGCTCGACCGGTTGAAAACCTTCACCGGCGAACTGGACGCCCACCGGGCCGACCTGACCGCCGCCCTGGACGGGGTGGACCGGCTGGCCGCCACCCTGGCCACCCGGGACCGGCAGATCGGCACCGTGCTCACCGAGCTCAGCCCCGGCCTGAAGGTGCTGGAGCAGCAGCGCGGCGAACTGGTCACCCTGCTCCGGGCCCTGGACACCCTCTCGGGCGTCGCGGTGGACACCGTCAACCGCAGCAAGGAGGACGCGGTGGCCGACCTCAAGGCGCTCGCCCCGGTGCTGCGCAGCCTGGCCGACGCGGGCAAGGCGCTGCCGGACTCGCTCCAGGTGCTGCTCACCTACCCGTTCACCGACGAGGTGCTGCGCGGGGTCAAGGGCGACTACCTGAACGTCTACCTCGACCTGGCCGCGGCGCCCGGCACCCGGATCTTCCCGGAGCTGGACCCGGACGACACCGCCGCTCCGCCGGCCCAGCCCACCCCGCAGCCCACCGAGGAGCCGACGGAGGAGCCGACCGAGGAACCCACCGACCAGCCGACCGATCCGCCGACCGATCCCCCCACGGACCAACCGGCCGACCAGCCGACCGATCAGCCCAGTGACCCGGCCTCGCCGGAGGCCGGGCGTCTGCCGCTGCCGCTGCCCTCGGTGGGCCGCCCGTCCGGAAAGGCGCGCTGATGCTGACCCTGGCCATCCGGGCGAAGAACCTCGCCTTCCTGCTGATCGCCGTCCTGGTGCTCGGCTACATCGCCGTCCAGCACGCCGACCTCGGCCGCTACGTCGGGCTGCGCGACTACTACCGGGTCGACGTCCAACTGGAGCGCACCGGCGGCCTGTTCGAGCACGCCGACGTCACCTACCGGGGCGTCTCGGTGGGCCGGGTGGGTGCGCTCCGGCTCACCCCGGACGGGGTCAGGGCCGAGCTGCGGATCTCCTCCGACGCGCCCCGGATCCCCGCCAAGCTGACCGCCGCCGTCGCCGGGCTCTCCGCCGTCGGCGAGCAGTACCTCGACCTGCGGCCCACCACCGACCAGGGCCCCTTCCTCGCCGACGGAGCGCAGATCCCCCGCGCCGACACGAGCGTCCCGGCGCCCGTCACCGACCTGCTCACCCGCACCGACGCGCTGGTCGGCTCGGTGCCGCTGGCCTCGCTGCGCACCGTGGTGGACGAGCTCGGCACCGCCTTCAACGGCCAGGCCGACAACCTCCAGGCACTGCTCGACGGCAGCCGCACCTTCCTCAAGGCGGCCGACGCCGCGCTGCCCGCCACCACCCGGCTGATCGTGGACGGCGAGACGGTGCTGCGCACCCAGGCCGAGGAGGCCGACGCGATCCGCTCCTTCGCCACCGGCGCCGCCCAGCTGGCCGCCCAACTCGCCCGCTCGGACGGCGACTTGCAGCGGGTGATCGCGAACGGCCCGCAGGCGGCCGGCCAGGTGAGCGCGCTGATGAAGCAGCTCGACCCGTCCACCAGCGTGCTGCTGGCCAACCTGCTGACCACCGCCGAACTCGGGGTGACCCGCCAGCACGGCATCGAGGAACTGCTGGTGCGGCTCCCGGCGGTGGCGGCGGCCGGCTCCACCGCGATCACCGAGCAGGGCGCGAGGATGGGCATGGCCGTCACCTTCTTCTCGCCGCTGCCCTGCACCAAGGGGTACGAGGCCACCACCTACCGGAACGGGCTCGACACCGGCGCCGCCCCGCCGCTGAACACCGCCGCGCGCTGCGAGGCCCCGGCCTCCTCCGGCAGCGCCGTGCGCGGCTCGGCCAACGCGCCCAAGGGCGGGGTGCCGACCCCGGTCGCGCCGGCCACCCCGGGGGCGGGCCGGTGAGGCTGACGGTGTTTCGGCTGCTGGCCGTGCTGGTGCTGCTCGCGGGCGTCGCGAGCTGGTGGCAGGCCGGACGCGCGGGCGACGGC
Source organism: Kitasatospora sp. NPDC088742 (assembly GCF_055584905.1). Classification (NCBI taxonomy): domain Bacteria; kingdom Bacillati; phylum Actinomycetota; class Actinomycetes; order Kitasatosporales; family Streptomycetaceae; genus Kitasatospora; species Kitasatospora sp. NPDC088742. The sequence continues at coordinate 16,155 of NZ_JBVJLD010000027.1, forward strand.
GCACGCACCCGGGACGCCGCGCTGGCGGCCGGGCGGAGCGCGGCGGAGGTGCTCGGCAGCGCCGACGGACGGGACCCGGAGGGGACCAGGACGCGCTGGCGGGCGGTCGCCGACGGGCCGCTGCTCGCCCGGCTGGACGGAGTGCGGCCGGACTCCACCACCTCGGCCGCCGTCGCCGAGGCCGCGCTCACCCGGCTGGACCCGAAGGCCGGGACGGCCGGGCTGGTCGCGGTGCTGCGGCTGCGGCAGACCCTCGCCGACGGCACCGTGACCACCGACCGCCGCCGGGTGGCGGTGGAGCTGGCCCGCCGGGACGGCGGCTGGCGGGCGACCGCGCTGACCACCGTGCCGGTGGGAGCGCCGTGACGGCCACCGAGACGCTGCCTGAGACGGCACCGGAGATCAGTCAACAGCGTTACACCGCACGGGAGTCCGTCCGCTGGGGGCTGCCCGCGCTGGCGCTGCTGCTCGGTCTTGCGCTGGCCCTCGCCGGCTGGCGCGGACGCGCCGGGGCAGGGGATGAGGACCGGGCCTGGACGGACCGGGCCGCCCGGGGCCAGGTGGTCGGGCAGGTGGAGGCCGCGCTCGGGCGGGCCTTCTCGTACTCCGCCGACCAGGACGAGGCCGGGCGGGCCGCCGCCAGGGCCGCGTTCACCGGCGCCGCCGAGGAGCAGTACCTCCGCCTGAGCGGGCAGCTGCGCGGCTGGACGGCCGAGCAGCGGCTCACCCTGACCAGCCGGGCGGTGGCCACCGGCGTGATCCGGCTGACCGCCGACCGGGCCGAGCTGCTGGTGCTGCTCGACCAGAGCGCCCGCCGGGGCGAGGACCCGCCGGTCCTCACCGGCGCCCAACTGCGCGTCACCGCCCGCCCCGTGGACGGCCGCTGGGTGATCAGCGACCTGACCTCCCTCTGAACGCCCCGACCACCACCGGAGGAAGACCCGTGCGACGCAGCCCCCGCCTCGTGCGCCCGATCCGCGAACGCCTGCAGCTGCTGGCCGTCGCCCTGCTGGCGGTCACTACCCTGCTCGCGGCCTGGGGCGGCTGGTCCTGGTACGCCGCCGCCCACGACCGCACCGGCGGGACGGCCCGGGCCAGGGACCAGGCGCTGGCCGCCGGGGAGCAGGCGGTGCAGAACCTCAACACCCTCGACCACGCCGCGCTCGCCCCGGGCCTGGACCTCTGGGAACGCTCCACCACCGGTGAGCTGCACGCCCAACTGGTGCAGGGGCGAGGCGAGTTCGAGAAGCAGGTGCGGCAGGCCCAGTCCACCACCACCGCCCGGGTGCTGGACGGCGCCGTCACCGAGCTGGACGAGCGGACCGGCCAGGCGGCCGTCATGGTCGCGGTCCGGATCACCGTCCGCACCGCCAAGGAGACCCAGCCCACCAGCAAGGACAGCCGGATGCTGGCCCGGCTGACCAGGACCGCCGAGGGCTGGAAGCTCAGCGCCCTCGGGCAGGCCCCGATGGGCACCACCAGCCGGTAGGGAGCGAGCAGCGATGTCCACCACCACCCGTCACCTGATCAACCGTCAGCGCCGCCTGGCCGCGGCCGCCGCCCTGGCCACCGCCCCGGCGGCGGTACCCGCTAGGCCCACCACCTCTGCCGGGCCCACCGGGCCCGCCCGCCGCAGGCTGCCGTCCGTGCTGCTCGCCCTCGCCCTGCTGCTCGCGGCCTTCGCCGCCTACTCCTCCTACGCCGCCGCCGGGCTGCGTGCCGACTCCGGTCGGCACAACACCGCACTCACCGACCCGGCCCGCACCAGCGAGGCCAAGGGCCAACTCAGCGAGGCGGTGAACGCGCTCTTCTCCTACGACCACGCCGACCCGGCCCGCACCGACCGGGCCGCCGCCCGCTACCTGACCGGCGGTGCGGTGGAGCGTCACAAGGCCCTGCTCGCCGAGGTCCGGGCACAGGCCGAGGCCAAGAAGCTGGTGCTCACCACCACCGTCACCGACGCCGCCGTCGAGGCCCTGGACGGCGACCGGGCCCGGCTGCTGGTCTTCGCCGACCAGCGCAACACCAGCACCGCGGCCGACGCCAAGGGCGGGCCGAGCTACTCGGCGGCGATGTTCGCCCTGGATGCCGTCCGCTCCGGCGGGGGCTGGCGGATCGAGGCGATCGACACCTTCGGCCGGTGAACCGGCGGCGGCCCTGACGGGGCGTCAAGGAGGCCGGGCCGTGGTGCGCGGAAATGGCGGGGAAGTGTTCGTCCGGTGACTGGTACGTTCAGGGGCCGGATCACTGAACGCCCGAAGGACCCCCGCATGACGACGCAAGCCCCGCCGCCGGACGCCACCGACCCGTGGGCGCCGCCGGCCGCGGACACGGTGCCCGCCCAGCCGGGCACCGGCCCGGAGCCCGTCGAGGCGGCAGGTGGGCCCGGCCAGTACCCCGGCCAACACCCCGGCCCGTATGCCGGCGCGGTGCCGGGCGCCCCCTACTGGCCGCAGTTCCCGGTGGCGCCCCAGCCGCGCAACGGGCAGGGCGTGGCCGCCCTGGTGCTCGGCATCGTCGGCGTGCTGCTGGCGCTCACCGTCATCCTGTTCTGGATCGCCTGGCTGCCCGCGCTGCTCGCCGTCGTGCTCGGCGGGTTCGGCCTGCGCCAGGTGCGCCGGGGCGTCGCGAACAACCGGGGCGTGGCGCTGGCCGGGGTGATCCTTGGGGTCCTGGGCCTGCTCGGCACGGTGGCCGAGGGCGGTCTGTTCGCCTGGACGGTGCACAAGGCCGTGCAGGAGCGCAAGGCCGAGGAGAACGCGGCCCGTCAGCGGGCCGAGGCCGAGATCAAGCGTCAGGACGAGGAGCGGGAGCGCCGCCGCAAGGAGGCCGAGGAGAAGGCCGCCAAGCTGGCCGCCGAGGAGCGGGCCAGGCACCTGCTCTTCGGGCAGACCTACACCTACCCCAACGGCCTGAAGGTCACCGTGTCGGCCCCGGAGCCCTACACGGTGGACAAGTACACCCGGCTGCTGGACGGCGCCAAGGCCTTCCAGATCACCGTCACCGTGGTCAACACCGGCTCGCAGCCGGTCGGGGCCGGCGGGCTGCCCACGGTGCGGGAGCCGGGCGGCAACTGGTACCACCTGCTGATCGACGGCTCCGGCCGGATGAAGGTGCTCACCGGCGAGGTCGCGCCGGGCCAGGAGGCCGTGGGCAGGTACGCCTACGCCGTCCTGGTCCCGCCGGAGCAGCTGACGGTCGAGTACCTCCCGACCGTCAGCGGCCTGAAGTCCGCCCGGTGGAGCAACACCGACCGCTCCGGCTCGGTCTGAGGCCCGGTCACCCCCGCAGGTAGTACGGCCGCTGGTGGGCGGCGACCGGCGGCGACTGGTACGCCCAGGCCGCAGTGGCGGGGGTGTCGCCGAGCAGCTCGGCGAGGTCCTGGCCGACCGGCGAGCCGGGTGCGTGCAGGGTCAGCCGGGTGCCGGTGCCCTCCAGGTCGTACCAGGTGCCGGGGTGGTGGACCGTCATCGGCCCGGCCAGCGCCCGGCCCTCCTCGGTGGTGCCGTAGCCGGTGATCGGGGTGTGGTTGACCGTGGCGGACGGACGGTCCGTCAGGTCGACCTCGAAGGAGAGCAGCGGGCCGCTCTCGTCCCGGCAGTCCACCCGCCAGGTCCGGCCGTCGTCGGGGCCGTTCGGCGAGGGCATCAGGGAGTCGAAGCTCCCCGGGTACTTGGGCTCGGCGTACAGGCGGCGCCCGGCGTCGATCGCCAGCGGGTTGTCGCAGAGCACGTGGATCCGGGCGATCCCGATCAGCCCCGTCCGGTCCCAGCCGTGGGCGTACTGGCGGTACGTCAGCTCCGGCAGCCGGTCGGCCGCGTCGGCGGGGTGCGCCAGCAGGTTGACCTCGATCTCCTGGGTGATGCCGCCGCCGCCCGGGTACTGCGCGAAGTACAGCTGGTAGTTGACGGAGACCACCGCGCTGCCCTCGAACTCGGCGGCGGCCAGCGCCGGGTGGTGCTTGCCCAGCAGGGCGCGCACCGGGCCCGGGTCGACCAGGAAGTCCAGGCCGGCCATGTGCAGCGCGCCGTAGTGGAACGGCACCCGGTACGGCTCGGGGACGGGCGGCAGGGGGAGCGGGCTCATCGGGTGCCTCCGGAGGGTGCGGGCGGGGACGAGGGGGACAGCTCGGCGGGCCGGTCGCGCTCGGCGAGTTCGGCCTCGATCCGTCCGGCGGAGCGCAGGGCCAGCGCGGCCATGGTCAGGGTCGGGTTGGAGGTGGCCACCGTGGGCATCGAGCCGCAGCCGACCGCGTACAGGCCCGGGTGGTCCCAGCAGCGCTGCCACTGGTCGACCACCGAGTCGGCGGGGGAGTGGCCCATCAGGTGGGTGCCCGCGCCGTGGCCCGCGCCCCGGTAGGCGTACGTCCGGCCGTCCCGTTCGAAGCGGCCGGGCCACAGGGCGGCCGGTGAGTAGTCGGTGTGGTCCTCGGCGCCGAGCAGGGCGAAGAGCTGGTCGGAGACGGCCGCGGCGGCGGCCATGCCGTCCCGGACGTAGTCGGAGACGTCGTAGCGGACCACCGGGCGGGGCAGGCCGAGCGGGTCCCGCAGGGTGGGGTGCAGGGTGATCCGGTTGGCCGGGTCCGGCGGCTGGTCCAGCTCGAACTGCAGGGCGAACTGACGGCCGATCCGGTCCGTCACGGCGGCCCGCAGCTCCGGGCCGAACCGCCCGCGCCCGTCCGGCCCGCCCTCGCGCAGCAGCCGGGCGATCTCGCCGGACGGCGGGCCGGCGGCCCAGGCCCAGCCCCAGTTGCCGATCTCCACCCGGAAGCCCGCGCGCCGGGCCCGGCCCGCGCCGCCGCGGAAGCCCTCCAGGCCGGAGGTCGAGCCGGGCCCCCGGTACGGGCCGGTCTGATCGGGCATCAGGCCCCAGGTGAGCAGCACCGGATGGTCCATCAGGTTGCGCCCCAGCTGGCCGCTGCGGTCGGCCAGGCCGGAGAGCAGCAGCAGCTTGGCGTTCTCGATCGCGTGCGCGGTGAGCACCACCACGTCGGCCGAGGCGGTGTGCCGGCGGACCTCGCCCCGGTGGTCCAGCCACTCCACGCCGGTGGCCCGGCCGGTGCCGTCCACCAGCACCCGGCTCACCACCGCGTGCTCCACCAGGGTCACCGAGGGGGCCCAGCCGCCCTGGGTGCGCAGCGGCGTGTACTTGGCGCCGGAGGGGCAGTGCGGGATGCAGTTGGCGTACCCCTGGCAGCGGCCCTCCGGTGCCGGACGGCCGTCCGCTCCGCGCGGCAGGTAGCCGCGGCCCCCGTCGTACCCGGGGTGCGGCAGCCCGTTGCGGGCCTGCGGGGTGCCGGTGACCCTCAGCTCGACCAGCTCCCCGGTGACCGGGTCGGCCACCTTCCGGGCGTCCAGCTTGCAGGCCATCACGGTGTCCAGGTGGCTGGGCGGCAGGGCGCGCATCGGGAACACGTACCCGTCCGGGAAGTCCAGGCCGGCCTGCTCGCGCTGCTCGGTGACGTCCGCGCAGACGCCCAACTCCCGCTCCGCCTCCCGGTACCAGGGCTCCAGGGCGGTGTAGTCCAGCGGCCAGTCCCGGCCCTGGCCGAAGCGTGAGGGCCGGAAGTCCTCCGGCAGCATCCGCGGGGCCAGCCCCGTCCAGACGTTCCCGGTGCCGCCGGTGGCCCGCAGGTAGCCGCTGCCGTACGGGAGTTCGCCCTGCTGGACCAGGTAGCCGCCGGGCGCGGGCGGGTCGGTGAGTTCCGGCCAGGGCGCGCCCGCGGTCTGCGGGAAGGCGACGGTCGGCAGCTTGACCGGGGCGGCGGACTGCGCCGCCAGCAGCTCCGCCGTCCCGGGAGGCCGGGCCCCGGCCTCCAGCACCAGCACCCGCCGGCCGAGCTCCCCCAGCCGGGCGGCCACCAGCGAACCGGCCACTCCGGCGCCGACCACGATCACGTCGTACCGCCCGCCGCCGGGCCCGGGGCTCACGGGAGGGTCTCCGGTACGGGCGGCCGCGACCACTCGCCGAAGCCGGCCGCCCCGGCGCCCGGGGCGTGCGTGCCGACGGCCCGCCAGACCAGGCCCGCCCGGTACGCCCGGGCCGAGACCGGCACGGGCGGGCCGCCGCCCAGCGCCCAGCTGCCGGTGTACCAGAGCAGGGCGAGCGCCCGGGCGCCGTCCAGCGGCGCGGTCGGGCGGGCGCCGTCCCGCAGCACCTGCCGCAGCCCCTCCGGGCCCAGCTCGCGCAGGGCCACCGCGCGGTACTCCCCGGCCAGGCCGGTGGCCAGCAGTTCGTCCTCGCTCCAGCCCGTCAATTCCGCCGATACGGCCAGGAACCGGGCCGTCTCCTCTTGCTCGTACCTCGCTGACACGGGCCGTCACCTCCGCCGACAGTTCGTCAGGACACCGTCGGCATCGCTGCCCCGAAGGGCGGACCTCATGCACGGGGGCCGGAGGATGGCGGGATTCCGCCGCCCCCGGGGCAGTACGGCGACACGGCCGTGTCAGGTCCGTGACGTCGCGGACGTACCGTGGGAGCACGAAGGACCGACGCTACGGGGGTACGTGATGACGGGTCAGAAGCCGATCGGGCGGCTGTGGGCGGGGTTGCGGTGGCTGCTGCGGCCGGTCGGCGGGCGCGGCCGGCCGTACTCGCCGGAGGGGGACGCCTCCCGGAGCCGCACGTGGCCGTTCTGAGCTGACGGGGCGGGCCACCGGGACGTGTCCGGTGGCCCGCCCCGTTCGGGTTCAGCGCTGGGCGCGGCGCTCGGCCCTGGCGGCGGCCTCCGCCTCGTCCTCGGCCTCCGCCTGCTCCAGGGTGGGCGCGGTGCCGCCGAGGTGGGCGGGCAGCCACCAGGTGTCGTCCGGGCCGGACGGCTTGCCCGGGTACTCGCGCTGGGCGCGGTCGAGCATCTCGGTCATCGCGGCGCGCAGACGCCGGGTGACCATCACCGGCTTGTCCTCGGGGGTCAGCACGATCGGCTCGCCGATCATGATGGTGACCGGGACGTGACGCTTGGTCAGGGTCTTCGGCCGGCCCTTGGTCCACAGCTGCTGGGTGCCCCAGAGCACCACCGGCAGCAGCGGGGTCCCGGAGTCGGCCGCCATCCGGGCCGCGCCGGTCTTGAACTTCTTCAGGGTGAACGAGCGGCTGATGGTCGCCTCGGGGAACACCCCGACCACCTCGCCCTCGCGCAGCGCCTTCACCGCCGCCTCGTAGGCGGGCTGACCGTCGGCGCGGTCCACCGGGATGTGCTTCATACCGCGCATCAGCGGGCCGGAGACGGCGTGCTTGAAGACGTCGTCCTTGGCCATGAAGCGGGTCTTGCGCTTGCCGCCCTTGACGGCGCCGAGACCGGCGAAGAGGAAGTCCAGGTAGCTGATGTGATTGCTCACCAGCACCGCGCCGCCCTTGGCGGGGATGTGCTCGGCACCGACGATGTCGATCCGGCAGTCCAGTGCACGGAAGACGGTCAGCGCCGCCGCGATCACCGGCGGGTAGACGAACTCTGCCACGGTCAGCCCTACTTCCAGCGGGCCTGGGCCCGGTCAGGTGGTCCCGGGGTGCGGGTGGGGCCGACCGGAGGCGGGCACGCCGCGGTGGCCACGGGGTGATACAGGCGCATGATCCCCCGAAGGGGGGGTCGCTGTCACGCCGGTGCGCACCGTGGCCGCCCGCGGGGCGCGGGATCGCGGGTGCTCAGCCGCCGGGGCGGAGTTGGTTCCGGCGCAGCAGGAGGTACATCTCACAGCCGAGGCAGTAGCCGAAGGCCGCGTTCAGGAAGGCGGCGCCGAGCGCGGCGGCGGTGGCGGCCAGGCCCAGTACCGGCGCCCCGGCGAGGTAGCCCACCGTGCCGACCAGGGCGAAGCCGAGGCCGACCCCCTGGGCGAACCGGGGCGGGCGGGCGTCCTCCAGCTCGGTCGGCGGGCCGAGGCGGGGGCGGACGGCGACGCGGTAGAGCCACCCGTAGGGGGAACGGCCGGCCAGTGAGAGGGCGAAGACGGCGGCCTGGGCGGCCAGCAGCCACCAGGCGCCGGTGACCAGGACGGCGGCCAGGACGAGTGAGGTGAGCGCGGCGGCGAAGCGCGGCCCGCGCGGGTCGATCTGCATGCGGACTCCGAGGTGACGGAACGGACTGCGAGCTGACGGAGTCTCAGCGACAGTGGCTCGTGGTGACCCGGCACAGGTCGATCACTCGACGGCGGGTCAGACGGGCGGAGTCCATGCGGCGGATCGTACCGCCCGGCGCCGCTCCTCCGGGTGAGATGCCGCACACTGGGGCGGTGACCGGGTTGTGGGTGTGCGTCGGGGTACTGGTGCTCGCGGGCGGATTCGGCCTGGCGAGGAAGCGGTGGGACGGGAGGGTCAGGGTGCGGTCCAAGGACGCGGCGCAGGTGCTGGCGGCGGAGGAGCTGGGCGCGGAGCTGGGGGAGCGGGCCACGCTGGTGCAGTTCTCCACCGCCTTCTGCCAGCCCTGCCGCGCCACCAAGCGGGTGCTCGGCGAAGTGGCCCAGATGGTGCCGGGCGTGGCCCACGTAGAGGTGGACGCCGAGCTCAACCTGGACCTGGTCCGCCGCCTGGACATCCTCCGCACCCCGACCGTCCTGGTCCTGGACGCCGCCGGCCAGGTGATCCGCCGCGCCTCCGGCCAGCCCCGCCGCGCGGACGTCATCGCGGCCCTGGGCGAGGCGATCTGAGACCGACCGGCAATTGGGGGGTGGGTGAAGGAGCGGCGGTGGGGTGCGTGCATCGGCGACCGACGAGAAGGCGTCGAGGTGCGTGGCCCGGCGTCGCGACGCCCCCCAATTGCCGGTCGGTCTGCGACCCCGTCCGCTTGGGTGGATCTTGTCAAGACCGTTCAATCTCACAGCGGATCAGCCGCCCCGTCAGGGGGTAGTCGGCGCGGGCTGGGGCAGGATGGGGCGCAGACGGCAGTGCGGCCGTCCTGGCCCGTCCGGGCCATGGGCGGCACGGGGTGCGGAGCGCCCGGCCGGACCTGCGGCAGAGCTAAGCTACTGGCCAGTAGTGACGGCTAAGCTACTCGCGAGTATGCTGCCAGCAAGTTCCGGACGGGCACAGGAATCCGCTGCCCGGAGTGGGTGCGTGGCGTGTTCGCATCCACTCGCGCGGCCGCTGCCGCCGGACGAGACCAGTACAGGAGACAGGCCGTGAGCTTGAGGATCGTTGTCTGTGTGAAGTACGTGCCCGACGCGACCGGTGACCGTCGCTTCGCGGACGACACCACCACCGACCGGGACGCCGTCGACGGCCTCCTGTCGGAGCTGGACGAGTACGGCGTGGAGCAGGCGCTCCGCATCGCCGAGGCCCACGGCGACGCCGAGGTGACCGTCCTCACCGTCGGCCCGGACGACGCCAAGGACGCGCTGCGCAAGGCGCTGTCGATGGGCGCCGACAAGGCCGTCCACGTGAACGACGACGACATCCACGGCACCGACGTGATCGGCACCTCGGCGATCGTCGCCAAGGCCCTGGAGAAGACCGGCTACGACCTGGTCGTCTGCGGCATGGCCTCCACCGACGGCACCATGGGCGTCCTGCCGGCCCTGATCGCCGAGCGCCTGGGCGTCCCGCAGGCCACCCTGCTCTCCGAGGTCTCCCTGGAGGGCACCACGGTCAAGGGCCGCCGCGACGGCGACGCCGCCACCGAGCAGCTCGAGGCCGAGCTGCCCGCCGTGATCTCGGTCACCGACCAGTCCGGCGAGGCCCGTTACCCCTCCTTCAAGGGGATCATGGCCGCCAAGAAGAAGCCGGTCGAGTCGCTGGACCTGGACGACCTGGGCATCGAGGCGGACGAGGTCGGCCTGGCCGGCTCCTGGACCGCGGTCGAGGCCGTCACGGCCCGCCCGGCCCGCACTGCCGGCACCATCGTCAAGGACGAGGGCGAGGGTGGCAAGGCGCTCGCCTCCTACCTGGCCGAGCAGAAGTTCATCTGACCACCCGTTAGTGCCCCACGATCCATCAGGAGCAAGAAATCATGGCTGAGATCCTGGTTCTCGTGGACCACGCCGACGGTGTGGTCCGCAAGCCGGCCCTCGAACTGCTGACCCTGGCCCGCCGCATCGGCGAGCCGTCCGCGGTCGTCCTGGGCGCCGGTGCCGCCGCCGCCGACATCGCCGCCAAGGTGGGCGAGTTCGGCGCGGCCAAGGTGTACGTCGCCGACGCCGACGAGTTCTCCACCCAGCTGGTCGTCCCCAAGGTCGACGCGCTGACCCAGATCGCCAAGGCCTCCGGTGCCGCGGCCGTCCTGGTCACCTCCTCCGGCGAGGGCAAGGAGGTCGCGGCCCGCGTGGCGCTGCGCCTCGAGTCCGGCATCATCACCGACGCGGTGGACCTGGAGGCCGTCGACGGCGCTCCGGTCGCCACCCAGTCGGTCTTCGCGGCCTCCTTCCAGGTCAAGTCGAAGGTCTCCAAGGGCACCCCGGTCATCACCGTGAAGCCGAACTCGACCAGCCCCGAGGCCGCCGCGGCCGCCGGTGCCGTCGAGAACGTCACGGTCGAGTTCACCGGCAAGGCCGCCAAGGTCACCGCCCGCACCGCCCGCGTCTCCTCCGGCCGCCCGGAGCTGACCGAGGCCGCGATCGTGGTCTCCGGCGGCCGTGGCGTCGGTGCCGCCGACGGCTTCGGCGTGGTCGAGGAGCTGGCCGACGCGCTCGGCGCGGCCGTCGGTGCCTCGCGCGCCGCCGTCGACGCCGGCTGGTACCCGCACACCAACCAGGTCGGCCAGACCGGCAAGCAGGTCTCCCCGCAGCTGTACGTCGCCGCGGGCATCTCCGGCGCGATCCAGCACCGGGCCGGCATGCAGACCTCGAAGACCATCGTGGCCGTCAACAAGGACCCCGAGGCCCCGATCTTCGAGCTGGTCGACTACGGCGTGGTCGGCGACCTGTTCGCCGTCCTGCCGCAGCTCACCGCCGAGGTGAAGGCCCGCAAGGGCTGATCCTTCCCCCGGGTACTCCCGAGCCCCCGTCGGAGCGTCATGCTCCGGCGGGGGCTCGGCCGTTCAGGGCGTCAGGACGGTGTCCGGCCGGGGCCGGCGGTCACCGGGCGCGACGGCGGAGGCGGGGATCCCGTACTGCCGGAGGTGGAGCGGGCCGACCGCGCCGGCCGGGCCGCCGGACAGGCCCTCGCAGACGCCGATCAGCGCGAGGAACTCCCCTTCGCAGACCGTCAAGAGGACGTGTGCGGACGGCCCCGCCGGGGTCGTACGGCGCATGGGCGCACCGCACCACCGGCGCGTGCTCCCTTACGCCGATGAACCACCGTTCGGTGTGCGCTCACGGCTCGTTCCACCGGGCATGACCGGATCGGCACCCCCGCCACCCGGCCGCTCGACCAGTGGAGGCCACCATGCCCCGCACCCCCCAGGACAACGTGGGCCTGCGCCTGTTGCTGGCCCAGGCCGGCTGGACCGGGGAGGAGTTCGCCCGGGCGGTGAACGCCGTCGGGCGCGAGTCCGGGCTGCGGCTGCACTACCAGCGCGCCTCGGTCAGCCAGTGGCTCGGCGGGACCAGGCCCAGGCCGCCGGTGCCGCTGCTGATCGCGGAGGCGCTCTCCCGGCGGCTGGGCCGCCCGGTGGACCTGGCCGAGACCGGGCTGGGCGGTGGCCGGGCCGCCGGGGCGCCGGCTGACGGACCGTCGGCTGCGTCCCCGTCGGGTGCGTCCTCGTCCGGTCCGGCCTCGGGGAGCACGGGGGAGGTGGTGGACGGGTGGTACGACCCGGGGCTGCTGCGGGCCGGGGCGGCCGTCTACCGGCCCGCCGACCTGGAACTGCTGCCGCCCCGGCCCGGGGTGGTCCGCCCCCGGCGGCCCGTGGCCGGCGGCGGCGAGCGGCTCGGGGCCCGGCACGTGGCCTGCGTCGAGGAGCTGATCGCGCAGTTCTCCTACTGCGACCACCTGACCGGCTCCGGCACCGTGCTCCGGGCGCTCACCGGTTTCACCACCAGCGTCGCCCTGCCCTGGCTCCGGCTGAGCGCCACGCCCGTCACCCGCCGCTCGCTGCTGGGCAGTTGCGCCCGGTTGGTCACCCTCGGCGGCTTCCTGCACCTGGACCACGGCCGGCACGGGACGGCCCAGCGCTGGTACCGCACCGCGGCCGAACTCGCCGACGAGAGCGGCGAACCGAAGACCCTCGCCCTGGTGCTGCGGGCCCTCAGCGTGCAGGCCCACCAGCTCGGCCACGACGCCGCCGCGCTCCGGCTGGCCGAACGCGCGGTGGCCACGGCCGGCCGCGCCGACCCGCGCACCCTGGCCTTCCTGAACGGCCAACTCGCCCTCGCCCGCGCCTCGGTGGGCCGGCGCGGGGAGGCCGTCGGCGCGATCCGGCAGGCCGAACGGGAACTCGAGCGGGCCACCGGCCCGTGGCCCAGCATCGGCGGCTACAACGCCGCCGCCCTGGCCCACCAGCGGGCCGAGGTCCGCCGGTGCCTCGGCGACCATGGCGGGGCACTCACCGACCTCCGGCTCTCCACCCGGCTACGGCCGGCCCAGGAGGCCCGGGCGCAGGCGCTGGTGCTCGCCCGGATCGGTGAACTCCAGCTGGCGGAAGGGGATCTGGACGCCGCCTGTCTGGCCTGGGAACGCTTCCTCGCGCTGCGCGCCGGGCTGCGCTCCCGCCGGGTCGACGAGGCCCAGGCGGCGATGCGGACGGCCCTGCTGCCGCACCGGCGCAGCCCGCACGCCTCGCACCTGCTCGACTCCCGGCCGGTCACGGGGCCGGGTTCGGGGTCTCCTTCTCCGCGTACTTGAGGAACGCGTAGGCGCGGCCCGCCCAGACGTGGATCCGGGTGGCGCCGCCCTCCTCGGGGCCGTCACCCGCGCGCCGTGAGGTGCGGGCGACCGGGCCCATGTCGGTGTCGGTGACCACGGGGTCGTCCCAGCTCCCGCCGAGGGCGTCGGTGGCGGCCGCGAGCGCGGCGGCCGGGGCCCCCGCGTCCAGTCCGGTGGGGCCGAGGAGTGCGCTCCGGCGGTCGTCGTCCGCCTGGATCCGGCAGTCCGGCTCACCGATCCAGCTGCGGACCCTCCGCGCCAACTGCCCCGCCATGCCGGGGACGGGCCCGTCGGCCTCCACCGTCACGGACACCATCATCCCGAACAGGTCGTCGAGAAGGCCTCGGAACTCGACCGCCTCCTCCGCCGTCAGGCCGCCTTCGAGCACCAGGTCCTCGGATTCGTCGCTCACCGGCGCGACTCTCCCAGCCGGGTTTCGGAGCGGCAACCGAATTCCCCGACGGGCCGACGAGGCGCCACCGGTACCGGTCGGGGCGCACGCGGCTTCACGGCGTGCGCTCCGACGCTCCGTCAGCACACCTCTGTGCGCCCCTGGGAGAGGGCGATCCCGAGGGCGGTCCGGTTCCGAAGATCACGGGGTGTGCCGGGCAGGGAGTCCGGCGATCGGACGAAGGAGACGGCACGTGCACCGTTCGACAAGGACGGAGTTCTTCCGTACGGAGGGCGCCATGGCGGACCGGGTCACCGTGGTGACCGCGTTCGACCATCCCGCCCGGGGCGCCGTCGACTGCCCGGCCGCACCCCTGCTGGCGGCCTGGCTGGACGCGCTCGGCATCCCGCACCGGACCGGCCCGGTCGTGATCCGGGGCGGCGCCGAACCGGCCGAGCGGCACCAGGGCCGCCCCGGCCTGCTGGCCACCACCTACCTCGACCCGGCGGGCCGCCCGGTCGGCCTGGCCGCCGCCGCGCCCACCCGCCTCGCCGGGGCGGCCCGCCGGGCGGTGCTCGGCTTCACGGCGGTGCTGCGCACCCGCCGGGTGCTGCTGCCCGGACCGCCCGCCCCGTGCGCGGCCTGGCCGCCCGCCGCCGCCACCCCTCGGCCCCGCCCGGCCACCGCCCCTGACGGCCCGTCGGCTCCGCCGCCCGCTGCCGTCGGTCCGCTCGCCGCCGGTCCGCCGGCCGTGGGTCCGTCCGTCGTCGGCCCGCTCGCCGCCGGGCGCTCCGCCGGGTGCCCCGCCGCCGGCCAGGCCCGGCGGACCGCCGACAGCCGGCAGGCCGAGGGCGAGACGCTGCTGCTGGTCGGTGCGGGCACCGGCGCCTACGGCACCGGCCTGCCCCGGGCGGTGCTGCCCGGCCACCCCGAGGAGTTGACGGTGGGTACGGTGGAGCAGGCCGAACGGATCGCCCCCGCCGCCGGGCCGCTGGCCTTCGTCATCGTGCCCTGCACCCCGGTGCAGGAGGTGCGGGAGATCCTGACGGTGCTGCGCCGAAGGTTCCCGGCCCTGCGCGGCCAGCACCCCGACCAGTGGTGCTACCGGGCCTCGGACCTGCGCGACGCGGCCGAGTCGGCGGCCCGGCAGAGCGATCTGGTGCTGCTGCTCGGCACCTTCGGCCCGGTGCTGCCGGACTGGCTCCCGGCGGGCCGTACGGTCCGCCCCGGCACCCTGGCCGGGCTGCGGCCCGAACTGCTCGCCGAGGCCGCCACCCTGACGGTCCTCGAACCCGTACCGGGCCCGCCCGGTTCGCTGACCACGGCCGGGCTGCTGACGGTGCTCGGCGGTCTCGGCCCGCTCAGCACGGTGGACCGCCGGGCGGCCAGCGAGGTCCGCGGCCTTCCGCCCGGCCACCTCGTCGGTGTACAGAACGCCGCGCTGTCAATCGACCACTGAGGGAGTGAGACCAGATCAGCGCAGGTGAGGGCCCGTCAGAGGCCGATCGGCGTTCATCCGACGGATGCCCTGGGCGGGTGGCGGACCGTGGACCGGCGGCCGCCGCCCGCCCGACCATGGCGTTACCCGGACCGGGTCACCGGACCTCGGACGACCGTACGACGACCGCGCGGTGGCCGTGCCCCGGGCGGAGAGTGGGTGGCATCCCGATGGAAGAGCTCCAGACCGGCGCGACCAAGCCGAGGAACTTCACCTGTGCCCGCTGCAACTCCGCCGTCGAGGCGGAGTACGCCGGGGAGACCGTTGACGCCGACGGCCGCAGGCTCCACACCTGGCGGCGCGGCGCCTGCCGGAACCCGCAGTGTTCGGAGGCCGGCGGCCGCCCGGAGCCAGGCCGCTGAGACAGGGCCGCTGACACAGGTGTGCTGAGACCGGTGTGCTGAGACCGGGGCGCCGGCCGCCGCCGATCCGAGGCTCCGTCACGGGGCGGGCGGGCGTGGGCCTGGCCGGGTGCGTTCGCCGGCCTCGGGGGTGCCCCTACGCCGGCCCGTCGCGTGGCGCCGGTAGAGTCCGGGGCCATGGGACTCCTGACGGCGCTGGACGGTGCGTACGGCGATGCCGCCGACGCCCTGGTGATCGACGGCCACCCGCTCTCCCGGGAGCAACTGCTCGGCGCCGCCGCGGCGGTGGCCGACCGGGTGGCCGGTGCCCCCGCGCTGGCGGTGCTGGCCACGCCGAGCGCGCACACCGTGGCCGCCGTGGTCGGCGGTCTGCTGGCCGGGGTGCCGGTGGTGCCGCTGCCGCCCGACTCCGGGCCCAAGGAGCGCGAGCACATCCTGCGGGACTCCGGCGCCGCCCTGCTGGCACGGGCGGCGGACGCCCCGCCGGTGGACGGGATCGAGGCGCTGCCGGTCGACCTGACGGTCCGTTCGGCCGCCACCTACGCCGAACCGGCCGACGACCGGCCCGCCTTCGTGCTCTACACCTCCGGTACCACCGGCGCCCCCAAAGGCGCGGTCATCCCGCGCTCCGCCGTGGCGGCCGGCCTGGACGCGCTGGCCGGGGCCTGGCAGTGGAGCGCCGAGGACACCCTGGTGCACGGACTGCCGCTGTTCCACGTGCACGGCCTGGTGCTCGGCGTGCTGGGCGCGCTGCGCACCGGCAGCCGCCTGGTGCACACCGGCCGCCCCACGCCGGACGCGTACGCCGCGGCGGGCGGCTCGCTCTACTTCGGGGTGCCGACCGTCTGGTCCAGGATCACCGCCGACGCACCGTCGGCCCGCGCGCTGGCCGGGGCCCGGCTGCTGGTCTCCGGCAGCGCCCCGCTGCCCACACCGGTCTTCGAGCGGCTGCACGCGCTCACCGGCCACGCGCCGATCGAGCGGTACGGGATGACCGAGTCGCTGATCACCGTCTCCACCCGGGCCGACGGCGAGCGCCGCCCCGGCAGCGTCGGCCTGCCGGTGGACGGGGTCCGCACCCGGCTGGTCGGCGAGGACGGCGGCCCGGTCGAGCCGGACGGCGAGAGCGTCGGCGAGCTCCAGGTGGCCGGGCCGACGCTGTTCACCGGGTACCTGAACCGGCCGGACGCGGACGCCGAGGCGTGGACCGCCGACGGCTGGTTCCGCACCGGGGACGTCGCGGTGATCGGGCCGGACGGCTTCCACCGGATCGTCGGCCGGGCCTCGGTGGACCTGATCAAGAGCGGCGGCTACAAGATCGGCGCCGGTGAGGTGGAGGCAGCGCTCCGCGACCACCCGGCGGTGGCCGACGCGGCCGTGGTCGGCGCACCCGATCCGGACCTCGGCCAGACCGTGGTCGCCTACGTCGTCGCGGACGGTTCGGTGACGGGCGATCAGCTCACCGCCTTCGTGGCGCAACGGCTCTCCGTGCACAAGCGGCCCCGGCGGGTGGTGCTGGTGACCGACCTCCCGAGGAACGCGATGGGCAAGGTGCTCAAGAAGCAGCTGCCCGAACTGGGTTGAGCCGTAGACCGTCGAGGCGGGCCCACCTGCCCTGAACAGGTCAGGAATCTGGCGCGTGCGGCTGACACATGCCGTACGGCCGGGAAGCGACGGTCGCCCGACCGGGCAGGCATGGGCCGGGTCCGGGCGGGGGACGACCGGGAAGTAGAGAGCCGGTACAGCACCGGCGAAGGGCGGGGGGACACGTGATCGTCTGGGTCAACGGGACGTTCGGCGCGGGCAAGACCAGCGCCTGCCGGGAGTTGGTCGGCCTGCTGCCGGGCAGCGTGCTCTACGACCCCGAGCTGGTCGGCTACGGACTGCGGCACATCCTGCCGCCGGACCGGATGGCCACCGTCTCGGACTTCCAGGACCTGGCCGCCTGGCGGCGGCTGGTGCCCGAGGTGGCGGCCGCCCTGCTGGCCGAGGTGCCCGGGCCGCTGGTGGTGCCGATGACGCTGCTGCGCGAGGACTACCGCGACGAGATCTTCGGGGCGCTGGCCGCCCGCGGTCTGGCCGTCCACCACCTGGTGCTGGACGCGGACGAAACGATCCTGCGCGAACGGATCGCCGCCCGCGAGGAGTGTCCGGACGACCCGGCGGCCAGCGCCCGGCTGCGCAGCTGGTGCCAGGAGCACCTGCCCCAGTACCGCGCCGCCCGCCGCTGGCTCAGCCGGGACGCCCAGCTGGTGGACACCAGCGGCCTGACGCCCCGCCAGACCGCCGAACGGCTGGCCGAGCTGGTCGAGCAGGGCACCGCCCGCTGCCCGATCGTGCAGAGCGCCGACACCACCGGCGACACCGTGGCCGCCGCCGTGCTGCTCTTCGACGACCAGGACCGGGTGCTGCTGGTCGACCCGGTCTACAAGCCCGACTGGGAGTTCCCCGGCGGCGTGGTCGAACGCGGCGAGGCCCCCACCGACGCCGCCCTGCGCGAGACCGTCGAGGAGCTCGGCCTGCGGCTGGAGGCCTCCGCGCTGCGGCTGCTCGCAGTCGACTGGGAGCCGCGCACCGGCCCGCGCCGCGGCGGCCTGCGCCTGATGTACGACGGCGGCCACCTGGACGCCACCGCCCGGGCCGCCCTGCGGCTGCCCGCGGAGGAGCTGCGCGGCTGGCGCTTCGTCACCCTGGACGAGGCCGCCGCCCTGCTCCCGCCCAACCGGCTGCGGCGGCTCGCCGCGGCGCTCGACGCGCGCGAGCACGGCGAACTCCGCTACCTGGAGGCCGGGCTGCCCGCCGCCGTGGGGGCGGGCGCATGAGCGGTGGACCGGGACCGGCCACGGACGACGGCTGGAAGAAGGACCGGATCGGGACGGCCCTGCGGGGCGAGAACCCCACCGTGCTGCGCCGCCTCCCCGGCGGCTTCGCCGTCATCGGGGACGTCCAGTTCCTCCCCGGCTACACCGTCCTGCTCGCCGACGACCCCTCGGTGGGGCGCCTCTCCGACCTGACCCGCCCTCAGCGCACCGCCTTCCTGGACTCCATGGCCCTGCTCGGCGAGGCCGTCGAACGCGCCTGCGCCCGCCTCGACCCCGCCTTCCGCCGGGTCAACCTGGAGATCCTCGGCAACACCGACCCCTTCCTGCACGCCCACGTCTGGCCCCGCTACGACTGGGAGCCCGCCGACAAGGTGGGCCACCCGGTCTGGCTCTACCCCCGCGAGCACTGGACCGGCCACGGCCATGCCCTCGGCCCGCGGCACGACACGCTGCGCACGGCGATCACCGAGGAGCTGGACCGGCTGGGCGGCTAGCCTCGGGCGCATGCCGTTCACCTTCAGTCACCCCGCCGCCGTGCTGCCCTTGATGGGGCGCGGGCGGTGGGTGGCCGCCGGGCTGGTGGCCGGGGCGATGGCGCCGGACGTGCCGTTCTTCGCCGAGTCGGTGGTGCGGGGGAGTTACCGCCACGGCGGTCTGACGCACCGTTGGTGGGCCGTGCCGACGGTGGACGTGGCGATCGCCGGGGTAGCGGCGGCCTGGTGGTACGGGGTGGTCCGGCCGGAGCGGCGCGGGGAGCTGCGGGTGGGGTGGTTCGCGCTCTCGGCTGCGGTCGGGGCCGGCACCCACGTGCTCTGGGACTCCTTCACCCACCAGGGCCGCTGCGGCGTCCGGGCCCTCCCGGTCCTGAACACCCGGGTGGCCGGGGTGCCGCTGTACACCGCGCTTCAGTACGGCACTTCACTGCTCGGCCTCGCCGCCCTGGCCCCGCATCGGGCTGCCCTGGGCCCCGTGCCGCGGAGAGCCGCCGCCGTCCTGACGGCAGCCGCCGCCGCGGGCGCCCTGCACCGCCTGGCCCGCCACGAGCGCGGCCGGATCGACGAACTCTGCTTCGGCGCGGGCACCGGAGCGGCGGTCGGCGCCACCCTCTGCGGCCTGGCGGTCAGGCTTGGCCGGACTTCGCCGCGCGGAGGTCAGCGAGGGTGAGCACCCGGTAGCGGCCTTCGCCCTCCGCCATGACGAAGAGCTGGAACTCCTCGGGCTCGGACCACGGCACCTCGGCCACGATCCGGGCGAACTCGGCGAACGGCAGGTGGTTCAGCGCTCCGCCGTAGAGGGACGGCGGGTTCTTCGTACCGCCCCAGGAGCCGGCGGCAGCCCCGAGGTCGCGCAGCTGCCAACGGTGCGGCAGCTCAGGGCTGAGGGCGGCGAGGCGGGCGTTGAGTTGGTCGAGGACGTCGGTGTCCTCCGCCCAGCCACCGGGGCTGAGCAGGACGGTCGTGATCGCGGACATGCTCCCATGATGACCCGCGACCACCCCCGGCCCGGTGGCCGGGGGTGGCGCCCGGTCAGAGCGTGCGCGCGGTGGCGTAGTTGCGCAGGAAGAGGGCCTCGGTGAGGGACATCCGCTCCAGCTCCTGCGGGTCGACGCTCTCGTTGACGGCGTGGATCTGGGTGGTGGGGTCCTCGACGCCGATGAGGATGATCTCGGCTTCGGGGTAGAGGGTGCGCAGGGTGTTGCAGAGGGGGATGGAGCCGCCCTCGCCGGAGACGACCATGGGGGTGCCGAAGGCTTCCCGCATGGCCCCGGCCATCGCGGCGTAGGCGGGGCCGCTGGTGTCGGCGCTGAACGGACTGCCGCTGCCGAGGCGCTCGACCACGGCATGGGCGCCGAGCGGGACGGCGGCCTCCAGGTGGGCCACCAGGGCGTCCTGAGCGGTCTTCACCTCGGTGCCCGGCGGGACGCGCAGGCTGACCCGGGCCTCGGCGGCGGACTGCACCGAGGAGGCGCCGCCGACCACCGGCGGGCAGTCGATGCCGAGCACGGTGACGGCCGGGCGGGCCCAGAGGCGGTCCGCCACGGTGCCGGTGCCGGTCAGGGCGACGCCGTCCAGCACCTTGGCGTCGGCGCGGAACTGCTCCTCGGAGTACTCGACGCCCTGCCAGGTCTGACCGGTGGTCAGACCGGCCACCGCGCAGTCGCCGTTCTCGTCGTGGAGCGAGGCGAGCACCCTGACCAGGGCCTGCAGCGCGTCGGGCGCGGCGCCGCCGAAGGCGCCGGAGTGCAGGTTCCCGGCCAGGGTGGTGATGCTGATCGAGGCCTCGGCGATGCCGCGCAGGGAGGCGGTGACGGTGGGCAGGCCGGGGGCGAAGTTGCCGGTGTCGCCGATCACGATCACGTCTGCGGCGAGCAGCTCGGGGTGGGCCTCGGCGTAGCGCTCCAGGCCGCCGGTGCCCTGCTCCTCGGAGCCCTCCACGATCACCTTGAGGCCGACGGGGTAGCCGCCGTCCGCCTGGCGCAGCGCGCGCAGGGCGGTGAGGTGCATCAGGATGTTGCCCTTGCAGTCGGCCGCG
This sequence comes from Kitasatospora sp. NPDC088742, assembly GCF_055584905.1. NCBI lineage: Bacteria > Bacillati > Actinomycetota > Actinomycetes > Kitasatosporales > Streptomycetaceae > Kitasatospora > Kitasatospora sp. NPDC088742. The sequence goes on from NZ_JBVJLD010000027.1 coordinate 36,489, forward strand.
CCGCGCCCGTACCAGCGGCCGTCGCGCTCGGTCAGTTCGAAGGCGGGGGAGTGCCAGCCGGACTCGTCCAGCGGGGGCTGCACGTCGTAGTGCGAGTAGAGCAGCACGGTCGGGGCGCCGGCCGGGCCGGGCAGCTCGGCGTAGACGGACTGGGTGCCGTCGGGGGTGTCCAGCAGCCGAACACCCGTCAGGCCCTCGGCGGCGAAGGCGTCGGCGACCCACCGGGCGGCCTTGTGGCACTCCTCGACGGGGAACTGCCGGGGGTCGGCGACGGAGGCGAAGGCGACCAGGTCGGTGAGGTCGGCCTTGGCCCGCGGCATCAGCGCGCGGACGGTCTCCGCCAGGGGCTGCTGGGTCATCGGGAGTGCTCCGGGTGTGTGGAGGGCACTGGTGGGAAACCAGGTGTTCGGGTGGTTTCGATCATAGGGCGCCACTCCCCGAGGGCTGGATCCACCGCAGGTCCGGCGCACTAGGATTGCTGCCTGTGACTGACACCGGTAGCACCCTCGGCCAGGACCTCTCCGACCAGCCCGTCGCGCCCGGGCCCGATCCTGACGCCGCGTCGGACGCTTCGTCGGACGTCGCGTCGCACACCTCGCCGGGCGTCGTGTCGGAGGCCGTCGCGCAGGAGCCGGACCGGCTGGGCGGCGTGTGGGACGTGGTGGTGGTCGGCGCCGGTCCGGCCGGCTCCTCGGCCGCGTACGCGGCGGCGAAGCGGGGCCGCCGGGTGCTGCTGCTCGACAAGGCCGAGCACCCCCGGTACAAGACCTGCGGCGGCGGCATCATCGGCCCGTCCCGCGACAGCCTGCCGGAGGACTTCAAGCTCCCGCTGCAGGACCGGGTGCACGCGGTCACCTTCGCGCTCAGCGGCCGCTTCACCCGCACCCGCCGTTCCAAGCGGATGCTCTTCGGCCTGGTGAACCGGGACGAGTTCGACCTGCGTCTGGTGCAGGCCGCCGAGCAGGCCGGGGCGGTGCTGGTCACCGGGGTCACGGTCAGCGGCGTGGAGCAGCCCGAGGGCGCGGTGGGCAGCGGACGGACCGTCACCGTCACCACGGCGGACGGCCGTCGGATCGAGGCCCGCGCGGTGGTCGGCGCCGACGGCAGCGCCAGCCGGATCGGCCGCCACGTCGGGGTCTCCTTCGACCAGATCGACCTCGGCCTGGAGGCGGAGATCCCCGTCCCCGAGGAGGTCTCCCGCGCCTGGCAGGGCCGGATCCACCTGGACTGGGGCCCGCTGCCCGGCAGTTACGGCTGGGTCTTCCCGAAGACCGACTCCGGCTCGCTGACCGTCGGGGTCATCTCGGCCCGCGGCGACGGCGAGGGCACGAAGAAGTACCTGGCGGACTACATCCGGCAGTTGGGCCTGAACGGCTTCACCCCGAGCGTGGAGTCCGGCCACCTGACCCGCTGCCGGGCCGAGGACTCCCCGCTCTCCAAGGGGCGGGTGCTGGTCGCCGGCGACGCGGCCGGTCTGCTGGAGCCGTGGACCCGGGAGGGCATCTCGTACGCCCTGCGGTCCGGCCGGCTGGCCGGCGAGTGGGCGGTCAAGGTGGCCGAGGCGGACGGTGCGACGGCGGTCCGGCGGCAGGCCCTCGACTACGCCTTCGCCATCAAGGCCGGGCTGGGCGTGGAGATGCGGGCCGGCAAGGTGATGCTCGGCGCCTTCGAGAAGCGCCCGCACCTCTTCCACGCCGCCGTCTGCCTCGTCGGCCCGGCCTGGCGGGCCTTCGCCCGCACCACCCAGGGGCACACCACCTTCGCCCAGATCATGCGGGACTACCGCGCGGCCCGCCGCCTCGCCGCCGTCGCGGCGCGCTGACCCCGCAAGGGCGGCGCCTCGGGGGCGGAGGCCCCAGGGGCGTGAGGAACTGCGCGCAGGGGGACGGCAGCACGTGCAACTGGCTGATGGAGCCTCAGTTGCAGGTGAGCCGTCTTCCGGACTCGCGCAGTTCCTCGCGCCCCTGGTGTGACCACTTACCTCAGCAACTCGTCGGCCAGGGCGCTGCGCGCGTACAGCACGAGGCGGCCGCTGCGGGTGCGGGTGACCAGGCGGGTGGCGTGGAGGACCGAGAGGTGTTGGCTGACCGCGCCCGGGGTGACGCCGAGGCGGGCGGCGAGTTGGGTGGTGGAGGCCGGTTCGGCGAGGAGGGCGAGGAGGCGGGCCTTCGGGGCGCCGAGCAGGAGTTCCAGGGCGGCCGGGGCCGGGGGTGCCTGCGGGGTGGGTGACATCGCGCCCTGGCCCCGGGCCGGGTAGACGACCGACGGCGGGTAGTCGTGGCTGATCGAGGTGAGTGCGCCCCGGGCGAAGCAGGTCGGGGTGAAGACCAGCCCCCGCGCGGCCACCGTGATGTCGGCGTCGTGGTCGCCCCAGTCCCGACGGATCGTCAGGACCCCGTCCGCCCACTCCAGGCGCTGGTCCAGGTCGGCGAAGAGCGCCGCCGCGCCGCGTTCGGCGAGGATCCGGGAGCGGTGCACCAGGTCCGCCTGGAGCACCGGCCGGGCCCGGGGCCACCAGAGCGGGGCCACGCAGTGCTCCCAGTACCGGGCCAGCGCGTCCGCGATCCGGGCCAGCAGCTCCGCCGGGTCGCGCTCCAGCCCCTCGGCCAGCGGCGGCGGCAGCCGCTCGTCGTGCGGCAGGTGGGCGGCCCGCAGCTCCGCCGCCAGCCGCTCCGGCGGCAGGGAGCGGACCACCGCCAGCTCGGTGTGGAAGTCGGGCTGCGGGGTGGTCGGACGGGGCGTCAGGAAGTCCGGCACGTACCGGTTGCGGCTCACCAGGGAGAGCAGCAGCGGCGCCTCCGGCAGCCGTTCGAAGGACGGGCGGAGCACCTCCGCCCAGGGGGCCTGCATCGGGTACCGGCCCGGGTGGGTGAACATCCGCAGGCCGAGGACGGTCTCCTGGAGCGGGGAGAGGGCGAAGGAGGCGTTGGCCAGCGCCTCGGTGCTGAGCCGGAACCGGTGCATATCCCCCACCAACGGGCCGACGAATCAGCCATACCCTAAATCAGTTACGCGCCCGGCCCGCAGGCGGTGGGATCGGCGCATGACCTCCACCACCCTTGAACCCCCGCCCTCCCCTGCCCGGAAACGGTTCGGCGACCGCCTGCTGCACCCGGACCCGATGATCCGCCGGCTCTCCGGGATCACCCTGGTCAACTGCCTGGGCAACGGCCTGTCCATGGCCCTCGGGGTCCTCTACTTCACCCGGGTGCTCGGCTTCGGCCCGGTCCGGGTCGGCCTCGCGCTCACCCTGGCCGGGATCTGCGGGGTGCTGGCCGGCATCCCGGCGGGGCGGGCCGCCGACCGATGGGGCGTCAGGCCGGTGCTGATCGGCCTGGTCGGCGTGGAGGCGGTGGGCATGCTGGGCTACGCGGTGGTCCGCGACTACGCGCTCTTCCTGCCGCTGGCCTGCGTGGTGGCCGCCGCCGACCGCGGCTCGGCCGCCGTCCGCAGCGCGCTCTACGCCGAGGTGCTGCCGCCCGACCGGCGGGTGGTCGGCCGCGCCTACCTGCGGGTGGTCACCAACGTGGGCATCGGCCTCGGCACGGCCGCCGCCGCGCTGGTGCTGCACATCGACACCCGGGGCGCGTACGTCACCGCGATCCTGGCCGACGCGTTCAGCTTCGCGGTCGTCGCGGTGCTGTACGCGCTGGCCGTCCCGGCGGTGGAGCGCGGCGCGGGGGCCGGCCCGGGGGAGGCGGGGGCCGGAGGCCGCAACCCCGCGCTGCGGGACCGGACCTATCTGGCCGTCACCCTGCTCAACGCGGTGCTCTGCCTGCAGTTCCCGCTGCTGGAGGTGGGCGTGCCGCTCTGGATCGTCGACCACACCGAGGCGCCCCGGGTGCTGGTGGCCGGCTCACTGATCGTCAACACCCTGATGGTGGTGCTGCTCCAGGTGCGGGCCGCCCGGGGCACCGGGACCGTCGCGGGGGCGGGCCGGGTCTTCCGGTACGGGGGTCTGCTGGTCGGGCTCTGCTGGGTGGTGCTCGGCCTGGCCCACGGGCTGCCCGGCTGGGCCGCCGCCCTGCTGGTGGTCGGCGCGGTGCTGCTCCAGGGCCTCGGCGAGGTCACCACCCAGGCCGCCGCCTGGTCGCTCAGCTACGAGCTCGCGGAGGAGGGGCGGCACGGTGTCTACCAGGGCGTCTTCAACTCCGGCCAGGCGGCGGCGCTGATGCTCGGTCCGGTGCTGGTCACCACGGTGGTGCTGCCGCTCGGACTGACGGGGTGGCTGCTGACCGGGGCCGTCTTCGCGGCGGCGGCGGTGACGATGCCGGTGGTGGTGCGCGGGGCCGCCCGGCGGGCGGGGCCCGACGGTGTGACGGCGTGACCGGAGCTGTGACCGGAACTGTGACCGGAGCCACGGTGACGTGATCGGGGTGGTGCTCTGGCCGGGGGCCGGTGACGCGTGTCAGAGTCCTGTCACCGGGCCCACCGGCCCGCCCTCCGAAACACCCTCAGTCGGAAAGCAGGACAGCCGCGATGACCCGCGAGGTACCGTTCGTCCGCGTCACCACCGCCGATGCCGTCACCACCCTGGAGCTGGACTCCCCGCACAACCGCAACGCCCTCTCCACCCGGCTGATGGCGGAACTGACGCAGGGTCTGGCCGACGCCGCGGCCGACCCCGGCGTGCGGGCGGTGGTGCTCGGCCACACCGGCAAGGTGTTCTGCGCCGGGGCCGACCTCTCCGAGGCCACCGGTGACGACCCGACGGTCGGTCCGCGCGGCCTGGTCGCCCTCCAGCGGGCCATCGTGGACTGCCCCAAGCCCGTGGTCGCCGCGGTCGACGGCCACGTCCGGGCCGGCGGCCTCGGCCTGCTCGGCGCGGCCGACCTGGTGGTGGCCGGCCCGCAGTCCACCTTCGCCTTCACCGAGGTCCGGCTCGGCCTGGCCCCGGCGGTCATCTCGCTGCCGCTGCGGCCCAGGCTCGACCCGCGCGCGGCCTCCCGCTACTACCTCACCGGCGAGACCTTCGACGCGGCGGAGGCGGCCCGGATCGGGCTGGTCACCGAGGCGGCGGAGGACGTCGCGGTGGCGCTCAAGGTCTTCCTCGACGCCTTCCGCCTCTGCTCGCCGCAGGGCCTGGCCGAGAGCAAGAAGCTCGCCAACGCGGCCGTGGCCGCCTCCTTCGAGCAGGACGCGGAGGAGCGCGTCGCGCAGTCGGCCCGCCTCTTCGGCTCCCCGGAGGCGCAGGAGGGCATGCGGGCCTTCCTGGAGCGCCGCCCGGCGCCCTGGGCGCAGTGACGTAACCGGCGCGACCGGCTGCACCCCGGCCCCGGGGTCGCCACGCGGCTGCTCGGTCCGGGCCTGGGACTTGGCCTTGGCGGCCGGCGGTGGCGCGTCAGGCGCCGTGGGTGTGGCGGGCCGGGTCGGGGGCGGCGTACTCGGGGCCGTCGTGGCGGGTCTTGAGGTCCTCGTGCGGCGGGGGCGGGGCGCCCTCGTCGGTCATCCGGGCCTCGGGGGTCTCGGGGGTCTCGACGTCCTGGTGTGCGGGCGGTTCGGGAACGTGCGGGTCGGCTTGACGGTGTGCCAGGTGGCCGCCGAGTGCGCCGACCAGGGCGATCACGCCGTTGCCGGCCAGCCCGTAGCCGATGCCGGCCAGGTGCCGGCCGTGGCGGCGGGCCTGGAGGGAGCGGAGCTCCAGCAGGCTGGCGGTGACGGCCGAGGCGGCGTGCAGCAGGCCAGTGCGGCGGCGCTCGCGGTCGAGGGCGGCCCAGTCCAGCCAGCCCGCCCAGAGGGCGGGCGGTACTCCGGCCAGGCCGAGGGCGGTGAGGCGGCGGGCCGCGGCCGGGGAGCCCCCGGTGAGGTCCAGCACGCTCGCCGACAGCCAGCAGCCGAGCGGGAGTTGGACGAGGGCCGGGTGGAGCGGGTGGCCCAGCCACTCGCCGCGCAGCAGGCCGCGGGCCGGTCCCAGCGGCAGCCCGTCCACCAGCTGCTTGATCCGGTCGGCGACCGGGTCGAGGGCGCTCCAGCCGGCCGGGGTGTCCAGCCAACCGGGCAGCGGGGAGGTGGGGGCGGTGGTCACGGTGTCCATACCCCGCGTCTGACCCGCCCGGCCCGGCCGAAACCGCCCGCCCGGCCGAAATCGCACGCCCGGCCGAAGTCGCGAAGGCCGACGCGCCTGCGGCCGCTGGTGCCCGGGCTACTCGGCCGGGTGGCGGAGGGGGTGTGGTGGATGCCGCGGCGTGCGGTCGGTCCGGACGGTCGGGCGGCGTCGGCCGGTACGCGGCACTCACCGCAGCCCCTACTCCCCAGGGCCCCGACGGCTACCCGGTGCGGAGATGGCTACGCCTGCGGGGGCGGGGCGCATGCCGATCCGCGACCGCGCGGGCGGAGCGGCCCGGGAGCCGTCCCGCCCGGCGTCGGGCCGGGGCCAGGCGTCAGCCGTTGGCGCAGATCACGAAGACGCTGATGCCGACCGAGCCGCTGTTGCCCTGGCGCCCGATGCCGATCCAGCCCCGGCCGTCGTCGGTCGGGAAGCTGCCGGCCAGGATGGCCTCGTTGCCCCGGGCCTCGGCCCCGCCGCCGAGGGCCCGCTTGCCGGACGGGCAGAACACCGTCCGGCGCTGGAAGTTGGGCACGTTGGCGTTCGGCAACGTCACCAGCTGGAGGCCGTCCACGGCCCGGACCGACCCGGCCGTCCGCTCCGCGCCGGCCGCCCGGTCCTCGGCGCCCGCCTGCGCGGCCATGCCCATCCCGACGGTCAGCGCCACCGCCAGCAGACCCGCCCCGAGCGCTCGCTTGTTCCGCAGCATCTCTGATCCCCTTCCGAGCGGCGAGCCCGATCGGTTCGGACTCGCACCACCAGAGCCATCGGCCGCGCACCGATGGGGAGTTGAGCCAAACCCCACCTGAGGGCGAACCGGAAGCGCGGCGCACGAACCGTCCGCCCGCCGTCCCGCGCCGCACCCGGTGGGTGTGCCCCCGGAAAACCGTGACGAGCCGTCGGGCCGGGGCGGGTAGCGTGGCGCGGATGGAGAACGACAAGGGCCTGGACGCCGGTGGACACTTCGTCAGGGAGGGCTCGCTCGACCGGGTGCAGCCCGGATTCGCCGCGCTGGTGGCGGCGGCCCGGGCCGCCGTCGAGTCCGCCTACGGGCCGGACCGTCTGCACAGCGCCTACCTCTACGGCTCCGTTCCGCGCGGCACCGCCCGCCCCGGCCGCTCCGACCTCGACCTGCTGCTCGCCCTGCACCGCCCGCCCACCGAGGCCGACCGTGCCGACGCGGACCGGCTGGCCGCGCGGCTGGACGCCGCCCACCCGGAGGTGGACGGCGTCGGCATCCTGCTCTTCGACACCGCCACCCTGCTCAGCGACCTGGAGCGGTACGACCTCGGCTGGTTCCTGGCCTGCCTCTGCACCCCGCTGATCGGCCCCGACCTGGCGGCCGGGCTGCCCCGGTACCGGCCGAGCTCGCTGCTCGCCCGGGAGACCAACGGTGACTACCCGCTCCACCTGGCCCGCTGGCGGGCCGGCCAGGGGACGGTGCGCGGCATCTGCCGGGTGACCGTCAGGAGCGCCTTCACCCTGGTCATGCCGCGCTGGGACGGCTGGACCAGTGACCTGCTGCGCTCGGCCGAGATCGCCGGGGCGTACTACCCCGAGCGCGCCGAGCAGCTGCGCGCCGTGGCGCTGGCCGCGCTGGACCCGGCTCCCGACGAGTCGGTCCGACGGCTGGTCACCGAGGAGCTCGGCCCGTGGCTGGCCGCCGAGTACACCGCCGTGCACGGGACGAAGGCGCCCCGGCCCTGACGGACGGTCAGCCATCTCGGCACCACAAACACCAGGGGCCCGAGGGGAGTTGATCCCCTCGGGCCCCTTCGCGCCGGCGGTCAGCGAGTGCGGCGGCGGTTGGCCGTCACATCGTCGTAGCTCGCGCAGACCCGGGCCACCAGGGTGAGCTTGAGGTCACCGGTGGCCCGCGGCCGGGCTCCGGCCGGGCCGGCGCCGAGGAGAGGTGCTGCTGCCAGCAGGGCTGCCGTGCACCAGACGGTCGCGCTGCGAACGGATCTCATGACCACCACCTTGCGGCGCACCCGCACCGCCACCGGGCCGCTCCTCGCCCGGACGCGCTGTGTCCACCCCCTCGGCGGTCAGCCGTCGCCCGTCGCACCGGGGAGCGGGCCGGCGTGGCACTCCTCCCGGCCCTGACCTGGTGTGACCTTGATCCCTCCGCCCTGCCCGGCGGTGGAGCGGACCGATAGCGTGGGGCCCATGTCGAACTCCAGCTCACTGCTCGCCGCCGCCCGCGACCGAGGCCGCCGCGCCGCCGGGCGGCTGGTGCACCGGGGCTGGGGGCTGGTGCAGAGGCTCGGCGCGGTCTCGAACCAGAGCCCGGGGCCGTACCGCTTCCGGGAGTTGGGGGACGGGACCAAGCTGGCCTTTCCGCTCGGGGCGGTCTTCAACGAGCAGTGGATCACCATCGGCCCGTTCTCGATCATCGGCGAGCGGGTCACCATCTCGGCGGGTTTCCTGCCCGGTCTCGACCTCGGGCCGGAGCCGATCGTGCGGATCGGCGGGGGCTGCGTGATCGGCCGGGGCAGCCACGTCGTCGGTCACGAGTCGATCACCCTCGGGGACGACGTGTGGACCGGCCCGTACGTCTACATCACCGACACCGCCCACTCGTACCACGACACCGGGCTGCCGATCGGCAAGCAGTGGCCGCGCAACGCGCCGGTGGAGATCGGCGCCGGCTCGTGGATCGGCACCGGGGCGGTGATCCTGCCGGGTGCCCGGCTGGGGCGCAACGTGGTGGTGGCGGCCGGTTCGGTGGTCAACGGCGAGGTGCCCGACCACGCGGTGGTGGCCGGGGCGCCGGCCAAGGTGGTGCGCAGCTGGTCCGAGCTGGACGGTTGGCAGCCGCCGCTGCGGCACGAGCCGCCGGCGGCGGTCCCGGAGGGGGTCACCGCCGAGCAGCTGCGGGCGCTGATCGGCTGGGACCTGCGGCTGCCGGGGGAGCAGCCGGGCTGAGTGGTCGTCAGGACGGGCGGCGGGCCTCGATCAGGAAGCGGGCCGAGTGGGCGACGAACGGGCCGTCGGCCTGGATCCGCTCGTGCAGCTCGCGCAGCCGGTCGCGGTACTTCTCCACGGTGAAGCCCGGCACCATCCAGACCACCTTGCGCAGGAAGTAGACCACCGCGCCGACGTCCAGGAACTCGGTGCGCAGCCGCTCCGGCCGCAGCTCCACCACCTCCAGCCCGGCCGCCGTGGCCTGCTCGGCCTCGTCCTCGGGGTGGCGGGCCCGGTGCACCTCCTCCGGGAGCGGCCCGAGGAAGTACTCCACCAGCTCGAAGACGCTGGCCGGGCCGACGTGCTGGGCGAGGTAGCTGCCGCCCGGGCGGAGCACCCGGTGGATCTCCTCCCACCAGGGGCGCACCGGGTGACGGCTGGTCACCAGGTCGAAGGCGGCGTCCGCGAAGGGCAGCGGCGGCCGGTCCTGGTCGGCCACCACCGCGACGCCGAGCGGGTGCAGCAGGGCGGTGGCCTTGGCGACGTTCGGCGGCCAGGACTCGGTGGCCACCATCAGCGGGGGGAACGGACCGGCCCCGGCCAGGACTTCGCCGCCCCCGGTCTGCAGGTCCAGCGCGGCCCGCACCTCCGGCCGGGCCAGCCGGGTCCGGAGCGTGTGCTGGTACCCCCAGGACGGACGCTGCTCGGTGGCGCGGCCGTCCAGCCAGGAGAAGTCCCAGCCGTCGACGGAGACGGACTCGGCCTCGGCGACGAGGTCCTCGAAAGTGCGTGACATATCGGGATCATCGCGTGTGAAACGGACCGGCGGCAAACGAATTCGCCGCCGGTCCGCCCGGGGTCCCCTCTGTTCGGCCCCGGGTACCGGGGGAGGTGGAGCCGGGAGGGGCCTCGGTCAGAGGCGCTGCCAGAGCGCCGGCACGTTCGGCGGCTCCCAGCCCGCGTACGCGGTGTGGGCCTGGACGCAGCGGTAGCTGACGCCGTTGTAGGTCACCACGTCCCCCGCCTTGTAGCTCGCGCCGGCCTTCCAGGTGGTGGTGCCACCGGTCGGGCTCGGACTGGAGCTCGGGCTGGGGCTGGGGGAGGGGCTCGGCGTGCCGGGCGAGGACGGCGACGGCGAGGGGGACGGGGTCTGCGGCACGTTCAGCACGAAGTCGTACGTGCCCTCCTTCGCCGAGCCGATCTGACGGACGTTCATCAGCAGCCGGGCGTCGAAGATGGTGTCGGTGCTGTTGCGCGGCTCGTTGGGGAAGTACAGCTGGGTGGTGAGGATCGGCCGGTTCGGGGCCTGCACCTTGACGTGGATGTGGCGGGTGCGCCCCGGGTAGAGGCCGGGCACGATCGTGGTGAGGCTGAACGCGCCCTGGGCGTTGGTGAACTGGTGGCCGCGGAAGGTGAAGCCGGTGTTGTCGTAGGCGCCGTTCACGTCGGCCTGCCAGAAGTCCAGCAGGGCGCCGGTGATCGGCAGGCAGGCCGAGCCGAAGACGTAGCCGCTGACGGTGAGCCGGGTGCCCGGGGTGCCGTCGGTGATCAGCGAGCTGCGCAGCGGGGAGTTGGGCTTGAAGTACGGGCCCTCGGTCTGCGGGACGGTCGGGTCGTCGTGGTCGTCGCAGAAGGGCGTGGCCTCCAGGTCGGCGCCGGTGCCCCGCTGGTCGCGGGCCAGGGCGCGGCCGGTGCCGATCAGCAGCGGCGCCGCGCCGGCCACGGCGAGGCCCTTGAGCATGGTCTTGCGGCTGAACCGCCGTTGGCCGGGATCGGTCGCGGTCTCCGGCTGCTCGGGGTCGTGCGGTGCGGACATGGCGGTGGTACCTCCGGTGTGGGGGCATGACCGCTGTGGGGGCGCGGTCATGACAGCCGACGGGCGGGCAGCTGTGAACCTACGGGCCGTCGGGGAGGCTCGCGATGGACGGCAACCGGGGATCGTGGTGAATTTCTCCGCCGCCGTGCTCGGCGCCTCGCTCGGCGGACCAGCCGCCCGGTTCCGCGGCCCGGCCGCGGAACTCGCCGGGGCTCATCCCGGTCTCCCGCCGGAAGAAGCGGCAGAAGTACGCCGGGTCCTCGAAGCCGCTCTCCCTGGCAACTTGACGGACCGTCAGGGAGGTGCGGGCCAGCAGTAGTTTGGCCTTCATGGTCTGCCGCTGGCGGATCAGCCGGCCGGGTGTGCGGCCGGTGGCCTGCTTCACCAGCTCGTGCAGATGGCCGGGGGAGACGCCCAGCTCACGGGCGCAGTCGGCCACCGAACGGCCCGGTTCGGCGATCAACCTGCCGAAGGCGGCGGCCAGTTCGGCTGCCCGGCCGGGAGCGGCGGACCCGCCGTCCGGGGCGGCGGCGCGGACGGCGCGCAGCGAGCGGACCACCAGGATGTGTAGGTACGAGCGGAGCATCCCGGGGTAGCCCTCCGCCAGGGTGCGGTACTCGCGGTCCAACGCCCGGAACAGGGCGGCCACTTCGGCCGCTGCCGGTCCGAGGTCCCGCCAGGGACGGGTGGCCAGGGTGCGCAGCGCGGTGACGTCCTCGGGGTGGGAGAGCAGGAAGTCCTCGTCGAACAGCAGCACTTGGCCGGTCAGGCCGTCCGCCGCCTCCCAGTGGTGCAGCTGGCCCGGGGCCACCACGTAGAGCTGGGGCGGCTCCAGCGGCCAGTGCGCCAGGTCCACCACGTGGGTGCCGCTGCCGCCGGTGACGTGGACGATCTCGTAGAAGGTGTGCCGGTGCGGGAAGTCGGCCCTGGACAGCTCGCCGATGGTGTCGAACGAGCCGATGGCGAACGGCAGCACCTGCGGTTCGGGCACCTGTAACCGGTGGACGGGGAACTCGACGCTCATCCGTGGAGTCTGCCGCCGGGAGCCGGTGGTGGTCCAGACCAGAGGGTGCCCTTCAGGCCTGGAGGGCGGCGTGCAGCGCGGCGGTCAGCCGGTCGAGGTACTCGGGCGTGGCGGGGGCGCGGACGATCGCGAGGTGCCAGTAGAGCGGTCCGGCCAGCAGGTCGAGGGCGACCGTGGGATCGAGGCCGGCCGGTAGTTCGCCCCGGTCGACGGCGCGGTCCAGCATCCGGGTGGCGCGGGCGCGGCGCGGGTCGCGGACGGCGCCCAGCAGGGCCTGCCCCAACTCCTCGTTGCGGCCGCCCTCGGCGACCAGGTCGGGGAGGATCCGGGAGATCAGCGGGTCGTCCAGGCCCTCGGCGGTCTCGGCCAGGAAGGCCCGCAGGTCCCCGCGCAGGGTGCCGGTGTCGATCGGCTCGGGGGTGGCCGTGACCAGGTCGGCGAGCAGGGCGAGGGTCATCTCCTGCTTGGAGGACCAGCGCCGGTAGATGGCCGCCTTGCCCGCGCCGGCCCGCTTGGCCACCGCCTCCAGGGAGAGCCGGGCGTAGCCGGTCGCGGCCAGTTCGGCGAAGAAGGCCTCGGTGATCGCGGCCGTGACGGAGTCCTGGAGTACCGGGCCGCCGGACGGACGGGGGGTGGGGGTGCCTGCCATGGCCGCGATCCTATCCGAGACGGAACGGTTGCGTCTCGACCGGAGCGGGCGTACCGTCGGAGTCGTAGTCGAGACGGAACCGTTCCGTCTCGACGATTGCGGAGGTGTGAGCACCATGAAGTTCCTGTTCGAGAACGAGTCGTTCTCCTTCGAGACCCTCCGGGCGGCCGGGTTCGCCAACGACGGCGGCGCCGACCTGGGCGAGGTGGTGGCCACCGCCGGCCGGATCCCGGAGGGCGACGAGGAGGCCTGGCTGCGCGAGTGGAGCGCGACCGCCGACCGGGTGCACGCGATCGGCCGCCGGGCGCTGGAGGCCGGGGTCCGGGTCAGCGCGCGCGAGGCCCTGCTGCGCGCGTCGAACTACTACCGCACCGCCGAGTTCTTCCGGCGTGACGACCCCGCCCACGACCCCGAGGCGCAGCGGCTCTCCGCGCTCGCCCGGGAGACCTTCGCGGCCGCGGCCGATCTGATGGACCGTCCGGTCGAGGCGGTCACCGTCCCCTACGAGGGGACCACCCTGCCGGGCTACCTGTTCCTGGTGGACGACTCGGGTGCCCCGCGGCCTACGATCCTCTTCAACAGCGGTTTCGACTCCACCCTGGAGGAGTCGTACTTCGTGGTCGCGGCCGCCGCCCTGCGCCGCGGCTACAACGTGCTCGCCTTCGACGGCCCCGGGCAGGGCGCCGCGCTGCGCCTCCAGGGCCTGGTCTTCAGGCCCGACTGGGAGGCGGTGGTCACCCCGGTGGTCGACCACGCGCTGACCCGTCCCGAGATCGACCCCGACCGGCTGGTCCTGCTCGGCTACAGCCTCGGCGGGTACCTGGCGGCCCGGGCCGCCGCGTACGAGCACCGGATCGCCGCGCTGGTGCTCGACGACGGCCTGTACGACTACCAGGCGCCGCACCTGGCCGGGATGCCGCCGTTCCTGGCAGAGTGGGTGACGGCCGGCCGGGACGACGTCGCCGGGCCGGTGCTGGACCTGGTGATGCGGACCAGCACCCAGGTCAACTGGGCGATGCGGAACGGGATGTGGACCTTCGGCGCCTCCTCGCCCTGCGACTACGTCCGCCGCACCGCGGCGTACACCCTGGAGGGTGCCGCCGGGCTCATCGCCTGTCCGACCCTGGTGCTGGACGCCGAGGACGACCAGTTCTTCCGCGGGCAGCCCCAGCTGGTCGCCGACGCGCTGACCTGCCCGCACACCCTGGTCACGCTGCGGGAGCGGGACGGGGCGGGCGAGCACTGCCACATGGGGGCGATGGCCCGCGTCCAGCAGATCACCTTCGACTGGCTGGAGACCGCACTGCCGGCCGGGGAACCTCTCAGGACCGCAGGGTGACCACCGCGACCACGCCGTCCACCCGCAGCTGGTCCTCGCCCGCGCCGGTCAGCAGGGCCGCGTCGTAGCGCTCCAGGGCGAGGTCGGCGGAGCCGAGTTCGGCGGTGCCGGCGAGGCAGACCAGCAGCACCGAGGCGCCCGGCGGGACGGTCAGGTCCCGCTGGAAGTCGGCGATCTCCACCTCCGCGGTGGCCTTGCCCCGACGGGTCATCACGTTGAAGTCCACCACCGGGCCGTCCAGCAGCACGCAGTCGGTCGCGGCGTCGCCGGAGAAGGCGAACGGCCGGTACGGCCGGTCGATCCGGTGCTCGGTGCCGTCCACGGTGAGCGCCATCCCGGCGCCCTCGACCACCGTGATCACCCGGTCCACCTGCTCGAAGCGGGAGAACGGGCCGCCCTGCGCCACGTCCGCCAGGCTGACCCGCCAGTGGAAGTCCGCGAGCCCCGCCCCGGCCGGGTGCCCGGCCACCTCCCGGGTGATGCCGCCGCCGTTCAGCCAGGGGGCGGCGGCGCGCTGCCCGGCCGGGAGCGCCTGAACCTGAACCGTCGTCATCTGCTCGCCTCACTGCCTCTGGTGCCGGTGCCGGCCGCCCCCGCACGGAGCCTGGGACCGCCGGTCCCAGGGTAAGCGCTGCTCTCCTCCCGGCCCCGGCGGCCCGGCAGAGTCTCTCCCGTCAGCAGGAGAACACCCCATGAGGAGCCGTCACCATGCCCGTCGTCCCCGTCGCCGATGCCCAGGTCCAGTACGACGTCACCGGCACCGCCCCCGGCGTCCCGCTGCTCCTGGTGCACGGCACCGGCTCCGCCGGAGCCGCCGTGACCTGGGGCCGCACCGCCCCGCGCTTCGCCGCCACCCGCACCGTCCTGACCCCCGACCTCTCCGGCACCGACCGCACCACCGACGCGGGCGGCCCGCTCACCGTCGAGGGCCTGGCCGCCCAGGTGATCGCCGTGATCGAGCACGCCGGGCGCGGCCCGGTGGACCTGCTGGGCTTCTCGATGGGCGCCCCGGTCTCCGCCGCCGTCGCCGCCCTGCGGCCCGACCTGGTCAACCGCCTTGTCCTGGTGGCCGGTTGGGCGCACACCGAGGGCGACGAGCACCTGCGTAACCTCTTCACCGTCTGGCGCACCGTCGGCCGCCTGCTCCCGGAGTCCGACGCCTTCGGCCGCCACGTCACCATGACCGGCTTCAGCCGCGGCTTCCTCAAGGCGATCGGCCGCGACCAGGTCGAGCAGCTGGTCCCCAACCTGCCGCCCACCCCCGGCACCCTGCGCCACGTCGACCTCGACCTGTCCATTGACATCCGCTCCCTGCTGCCCCGGATCACCGCCCCGGCCCTGGTGATCGGCGGCACCCACGACGCCACCGTCCCGGTCGCGCACAGCCGGGCGCTGGCGGCCGCGCTGCCGTCGGCCGCCTCCGTGGAGTACGCCGAGCTGGACGCCGGGCACGTGCTCTTCTTCGAGCGGGAGGACGAGTTCGTCGCATTGGTGGAGGGTTTCCTCGCGGCGGCCGGGCAGACCGGGAATGCGCGGGCGGACCGGAGCCTGGTTCGGGCAGCATGACGCCGAACGGATTCCGGCGGTGAGAGGTGGCGACGGTGACGGTGGTCTTCGAGACCGAGCGGTTGGTCGTGCGGCAGTGGGGCGAGGGCGATCTGGAGCGGGCCCTCGACATCTACTCGCAGTGGGAGGTGGCCCGTTGGCTCGGCAGCACCCCGCGGGCCTGGGAGGGACGGGCGGACGCCGAGGCCTTCCTCGAACGCTCCCGGGCCCGCTCGGCCGACCCCCGGTACGGCGTCTGGGCGCTGGAACGGCGGGACACCGGGGTGGTGGCCGGCTCCGTCCTGCTGGTCCCGCTGCCCGGCGCCGACGGCGAGGCCGGCGGTGAGGTGGAGGTCGGCTGGCACCTTCACCCCGACAGCTGGGGCCACGGCTTCGCCACCGAGGCCGCCCGCGGCGCCCTGGCCAAGGGCTTCACGGACGGCCTGAGCGAGATCCACGCCGTGCTCCACCCTGGCAACGAACCGTCAGCGGCCGTCTGCCGCCGCCTCGGCATGACCGCGCAGGGACGCACCACCCGCTGGTACGGCATCGAGCTGGAGTCCTTCCGGATCAGCCGCACCGCCGTCGGGTAGCGAGCGGCTGCGCCGCGCAAGCCCCGCAGGGGGACGGCGACACCTGCAACTGGCCGACGTACGCCCGGTTGCGGGTGAGCCGACCCGTGCCCGCGCGGCGGAGTCACGTGTCGCCGGAGCCTCGCCGCGTCGTTGCCGACGGGTCGTCAGGGGGTGGGGCGGGAGCGGGTTGCGAGGGCGAGGGCTCCGGCGAGTGCGGCGGCTGCGGCTACGGTGGTGAGGGCGAGGGGGAGACTGGTGGCGTCGGCGAGGAAGCCGATCACCGGGGGGCCGACCAGCATGCCCGCGTAGCCGAGGGTGGAGGCGGTGGCCACGCCCTGCGGGCCGCCGATGGCTCCGGCCTGGGCGATGGCCAGCGGGAAGACGTTCGCCAGTCCGAGGCCGACCAGGACGAACCCGGCCAGGGCGACGGTCAGGGTCGGGGCGAAGGCCGCGACCAGCATTCCGAGGCAGGCGGTGAGGCCGCCGGCCAGGACCACCCGGGTCTGTCCGAGCCTGACGGCCAGCCAGGTGCCGCCGAGCCGGCCGGCCGTCATCGCGAAGGCGAAGGCCGCGTAGCCGGTGGCGGCCGCTCCCGCGCCGACCTTGACGTCGTCGGTCAGGTGCAGGGTGGCCCAGTCCGCGAGTGCGCCCTCGCCGTAGGCGGTGAAGAGCGCGGTGACCCCGAGCAGTACGACCAGCAGGCGGGTGTGGCGGGTGGCCGGCCGAGGGGCGTGCGGACGGTCGGGTGAAGGTACCGGGGCGGGGCTCGGGGTGGGCTGCGGGGCGCGCAGCAGGACTGCCCCGGCGACGGCGGTGACGAGCAGTCCGAGCGCTCCGCCGAGGGCCAGGGCCCACGCGGTGGAGAGTGCGCCGGAGAGCAGGCCGCCGGCCGCCGCGCCGAGCAGGCCGCCGAGGCTGTAGCCCGCGTGGAAGCTCGGCATGACGGGCCGTCGGAGCTCCTCGACCAGGTCGACGGCGGCGCTGTTCATCGCGACGTTCGCCGCGCCGTAGCCGGCGCCGAAGAGCAGCAGGACAGCGCCGAGCACGGTGACCGAGGAGGTGTGGGCGGGGAGCACCACGGCCAGGCTGAGCAGGGCCAGCGAGGCGACCGTCACCGGCCGGCTGCCGTACCGCACGCAGAGCCGTCCGACCAGCGCCATGGTGGCCACCGCCCCGGCGGAGATGCAGAGCAGGGCCAGCCCGAGGTCACTGTGCGAGGCGTTGACCTGGGCCCGGACGTCCGGGATGCGGACCACCCAGGAGGCGAACAGGAAGCCGTCGACGGCGAAGAACGCGGTCAGCGCGGTGCGGGCGGCGGGCCAGGAGGGGAGGCGGAGGCGGGGGCGGACGGGGCCGTTCGGGTGGAGGTGGGCTGCGGAACGGGCGTGTGTTTTGTTCAGTAGCGGCACAAAAGCACAATAGACGAGTGCCGCACATGCCTTCAAGCTCGAATCCGCCCGGCAGTACGGGCCGCCGCCGCCCGACCGAGCGCCAGCCGGAGCGCCGGCCGGAGCGCCGGCCCGCGCCCGACCGTGGGCGTACCTTGCTCGGGCCCGCGCTCGCGCTGGTGCACACCGGGCGGGCGCCGACCCGGTCCGTGCTCACCGGGGCGCTGGAGGTGACCAGGGCCACCGCCGGTGCGGTCAGCGCCGAGTTGGAGGCGCTCGGGCTGATCACCGTCGACTCCAGCCCCGCCGGGGGCGGCCGCGGCCGCCCGTCGCACCGGCTCTCCATCGACCCGGCCGGCCCGGTGGTGACGGCGGCTCAGCTGCACGCGGACGGCATCAGCGTGGCGCTGGCCGGGCTCGGCGGGCAATTGGAGACGCCTCTCCATGTGCCGCTGCCCACCGCCACCGACCCGGTCCGGCTGCTGCGCGCCGTCGCCGAGGCCGGGGCCGCGCTGGCCCGGGCCTCCTCCCGGCGCTGCCTCGGGGCCGCCCTCGCGCTGCCCAACCCCGTCACCGAACCTGACGGCACCGCGCTGGCCGCGCTCCAGTTCGCCTGGCCGAGCGGCACCCCCGTGGCCGACCTGTACGCCGAGGAGATCCGCAAGGCCGACCACGGGCCGCGCGCACTCAGCCCCTTCCCCAGTGCCGTGGCCAACGACGCCAACCTGGCCGCGCTCGCCGAACACCGGCACGGCGCCGGGCGGGGCGCCCGGCACGTCCTGCTGGTCAGCTCCGGGCACCGGGGCGTCGGCGGGGCGCTGGTGATCGACGGCCGGCTGCACACCGGGAGCGCCGGACTCGCCCTGGAGGTCGGCCATCTGACGGTCGATCCGCAGGGCCGCCGCTGCCTCTGCGGCAACCAGGGCTGCCTCAACTCCGAGACCGACCCCGAGGCCCTGTTCGCCGCCGCCGGCCGCACCCCCGACCCCGGCCGGCCACTGCTGGCCCAGGCCCGCGCACTCGCCGCCGACCCATCGGCGCTCACCGCCGTCCACCACGTGGTCGACCGCCTCGGCCTCGGCCTGGCCGGGCTGGTCAACATCCTCAACCCCGACCGCATCGTGCTCAGCGGCCTCCACCTCGACCTGCTCGCCGCCGCCCCCGAACGGCTCGCCTCGGTGGTCGCCGAGCGCTGCCTCTGGGGCCGCAGCGGCCGCGTCCCGATCGTCCCGGCCGAGGTCGCCCACGCCGGGCTGGTCGGCGCGGCCGAACTGGCCTGGGCGCCGTACCTGCACGACCCCCAGTCCGTCCTGCCGGTGGGTGCTGCCTAGGCTCACCGCGCGGGGGAGCGGCGCGTGATCGAGGACGAGCGCTTCGGGCTGCTGACCGTAGTCGAAGGCGGGTTGCGGCGGCCGGGCTGCGGCAACTGCTCCTGCCTCGAAGTCCCCTTTCGGAGTAGGAGGTTGGGGAGCCCCGGCCGCTGGAGTGGCAGGGGTGCGGTATCGGCCGGAGGATGGCAGCACACCAGCCAGGTGACCCGGAGGTCCGGCCGATGGTGGCACTCCGGGGCGGGGATGCGGCAGGGAGTAGTGGCCATGGCCGGCTCCAACGGGGGTTCGAGTTCCAACGGGGGTACGAGCGGGGGCGAGCGGGACTTCGCGGCGTTGCGCGCGGAGGAGTTCCCGTACCTGGACGCCTCCGGGCAGGCGTACCTCGACTACACCGGTGCCGCGCTGCCGCCGCTCTCGCTGGTGCGCGGCCACGCCGAGCGGCTGGCCTCGGCGGTGTACGGCAACCCGCACTCCGCCAGCCCCTCGTCCGGCCTCTCCACCCGGCTGGCGGAGGAGGCGCGGCGGGCGGTGCTGGAGTTCTGCGGGGCCCCGGCCGAGGAGTACGTGGTGGTCTTCACACCGAACGCCACCGGGGCGGTGCGGCTGGTCGCGGAGGCCTACCCGTTCGGGCCCGGACGCGGGCTGCTGATGCTCGGCGACGACCACAACTCGGTGCTGGGGATCCGCCGTTACGCCCACCCGCCCGGGGCGCCGGTCACCGTGGTCGCGCCCGGTCCGCAGCTGCGGACCAGCACCGCCGACCTGCTCGACGGCCTCGCCAGGGCGGAGCGGGACGGCGGGCCCGGGCTGTTCGCCTTCCCCGCGCAGTCGAACGCGACCGGGGTGCGGCACCCGCTGGAGTGGGTGGAGCTGGTCCGGGCGAGCGGCTGGCAGGTGCTGCTGGACGCGGCCGCCTACCTGCCGACCGGCCCGCTCGACCTGGCCACCGTGCCCGCCGACTACGTGGCGCTCTCCTGGTACAAGATCACCGGCTACCCCAGCGGCGTCGGCTGCCTGATCGCCCGTCGGGAGGCGCTGGCCGAGCTGCGGCGGCCGTGGTTCGCCGGGGGCACCGTGCTCGCCTCCTCCTCGCACACCGACTGGCACCTGCCCGCCCCGGCGCCCGAGGGGCTGGAGGACGGCACGCTGGCCTTCCTCTCCCTCCCCGACGTCACCGCCGCCGCCCGCTGGCACACCGCCCTCGGTTACCCGGCGCTGCGCGCGCACACCGGCCGCCTGACCGCGCGTCTGCTCGACGGCCTGGCCGGGCTCCGGCACCCGGACGGCGCCCCGGCCGTCCACCTGGTCGGGCCCGCGGATACCGGGGCCCGGGGCCCCACGGTCACCTTCAACCTGCTGCGGCCCGACGGCACCGGGATGGACGAGCGGCTCTGCCAGCGGGCCGCCTCCGCCGCCGGGGTGAGCATCCGCACCGGGTGCTTCTGCAACCCCGGGGTGGCCGAGCAGGAGAACGACCTGACACCGGAGCTGGTCCGCACCGCGCTGGCCGACGCGAGCCCGGCCGACGTGGACGACTACCTGCGACTGCTCCCGGTCCGCGCCCAGGGCGCCGTCCGGGCCTCGGTCGGGGCGGCCACCGGCGCGGCGGACGTCGACCGGTTGCTGACGGTCTGCCAGGACCTGGTGGACCGTCAGCCCGCGGACCCGACCGATCCGCGTACCGGCTGCTGAACGCGGCCGCGGCCGGGGGCCAGGGGAGCGGAGGGCACGGCGGGGTCCTCTCGGGCGGGAGCGGTGGGGCGGTGGTCCGCCGGGATTCGGCAGACCACCGCCCGCACCGGGCCGCCACGGCTGCGCCGCGTCCGGGCTACGCCTCGACGTCCTGCGGGTACCAGCGCAGCTCGACGGTGTTGCCGTCCGGGTCCTCGAGGTAGACCGACTGGGCGTCACCCCGGGCGCCGTAGCGGCCGTCCGGGCCGTCGACGACGTCGAGGGCGCCGGAGTCGATCACCTCCCGCCAGTCCAGCGGGTCGACCACCAGACAGAAGTGGTCCACGTTGGACGCCTCGCGCTGGCGGGCGAACAGGTCGATGATCGTCCCCTCGGAGACCCGTACGGACGGGAAGGGCACCTTGCCGGCCCGCCACTCCTCCACCCGCACCGGCTCCAGGCCGAGCGTCCCGGTGTAGAACGCGAGCGAACGCTCCACGTCCCCGACGTTCAGCACCAGGTGGTCGAAACCCTTCACACGCATGACAGCCCCCGTCTCGTGGCGGGCCGCCGACTTGACGTCCCGTCAGTGGATCCTAAGCAGAATCAGACCCACCCGCGCAGGTCAGGCCCAGGGGTCGAACGGGATGCCGGAGGGCTTCGAGGCGTTGAGCAGGCTCCGGAAGCGGTCGTCCTTGTCGGTCGTCTTGATGGTGGCCGCGCCGAAGTCGGCGTTGTTGAGGCGCTCGCGCAGCTCGGTGCCGGGCCAGCCGTTCCAGTCCACGATCGGGGGCTGCCGCCAGGAGTGGTAGTGGTTCTCCGGCGGCTCGTCGTTGGCGTTGGCGAGGCGGAACAGGTGGGTCAGGGCCGGCAGGCCGTCCTTGTGGTAGACCACCTTGGGATGGGTGCCCTCGAAGCGGACGGCCGAGCGCGGGTAGGTGGACTGGCCGCTGTGCTGGGTCACCGTCAGGTACTCGACCTGGTTCGAGGCCTGGTTCACCCAGGAGACCACGTGCTCCCAGTCGTGACGGTGGCCGCAACACCCGCTCACCGTCTGGTCCTTCTCGAAATAGCTGGCGTACACGATCGCGCACCAGCCGTTGCTGCACTTCGAGCGGGCGTAGGTCTGCGACCGGTCCAGGTCGGACTGGTCGTGGCAACTCCCGTTCACCGCACCGCTGGTCTTGAGACCGGGGTTGAGCGTGCCGTCCGGCGCGATGGCCGCGACGGCGTAGCACCCGTCGGTGTCGTAGTCGTACGCGGGCGAGAAGGTGGCCTCGTAACCACCGGCCCGCTGCGGCAAGTTGGGAAGCGACTCGGCGCGCGCGGTGGCGGCGGGCAGCCCGAGGAGGAGGACGACGGCGCCGAGGAGGGTGCCGGTGCGCCGGGCGGTGCGGTGAGCCATGCGGTGCTCCTCTTGTCGTGGACACTGTCGCAGGAGCGTAGGGCCCCGGAGCCCTCCGCGGGTGAAGTCCGGAGGACCGGCCGGCGAATCTCGGCGTCCGGGCCCTCGTCATCCGGCTTGTGCGGAGCGCACATTGAGGGCCGTGCGGATGGTGCATGATCGGACCCGAATCCTTTCGACTACGAAGCGGATCGGTGGTCATGCCTGCTGAAGTACGTGATTGTTCCTTCGGATACCGGAGGGGACCCGAGGTCCTGTCAGGACTGAGTCTGCGGTTCGGGGCGGGGTGCACTGTGCTGCTGGGGCCCAACGGGGCGGGGAAGTCGACCCTGTTGGGACTGGTCGCCTCTGCGCTCACGCCTTCGGCGGGCCGGGTCTGCTTCGGCGGTCTGGACACCGGCCGGGCCAAGGATCTCAAGGAGTACCGGCGGCGGGTCGGCTGGCTGCCCCAGCAGGTGCGGCCCGTCCCCGGGTTGCGTGTCCGTGAGCAGGCCGCCTACGCCGGGTGGCTCAAGGGCCTTTCCCGTACGGAGGCTTGGGAGAGGTCGGCCCGCGCGCTCGACCGGGTCGGGCTGGTCTCCTTGGCCGAACGTCGCAGCTCGGAGCTGTCCGGCGGCCAGTTACGACGGCTGGGAATCGCCCAGACCCTGGTCCACGAAGCCGAGTTGGTCCTGCTGGACGAGCCGACCGCCGGCCTCGATCCGGTCCAACGCGGCGTCTTCCGCGAACTGATGGCCGAACTGCGCGGCCTCACCTCCTTCGTGGTGTCGACCCATCAGACCGAGGACCTGGCGGAGATCTACGACGAAGTCGTCCTGCTGGACCGCGGCGAGGTCCGCCACCAGGGCCCGATCGGCTCCTTCCTCGCCCTCGCGCCGGCCGGAGCGCCGGCCGAACGCCGGGCCGAGTCAGCCTACGCCGGCATCGTCGTCGGGGAGGTATGACCGATGCCCTGGCGCACACTGCTCCGAACCTCCGCGGCGCTCCGCTGCGCGCCCGTCCTGTACCTGTGGATCGCGCTGTACAGCGGCGACGTGACCGGCTGGATCACCGACGGCTACTGGCCGTCGGTGACGGCGCAGAGCACGTTCCTGCTGAACTTCACCGCACCGGCCGTTGCCGCCTGCGGCGCCTGGGAGGCACTCAAGGTCCGCCGCTCGGGAGTGCTGGACACGGCGCCGGCCCGATCGGTCACCACGGTCGCCCTGTCCTCGCTGGCCCTGGTACTGGCGATGGGGGCCGGGGCGGTGCTGCTGGCGCTGGTCCTCCTGGCCCCGCAGGCGGACGGTCTCCCCGGGTGGTCCACCGCGGTCATCCTCGCCACGGAGCTGCTGGTCGTCCTCGGCCACGCCGTGGTCGGGTACGCGCTGGGGCTCGTGCTGCCCCGGATGCTCGCGGTTCCGGTGGCGCTGATCGCCGGCTTCGTGTGGATGGCCTACCCGGCGACCTTGGACACCTTCTGGGTCCGGCAGCTCAACGGGCGCAATCTGACGGAGTGTTGCGCGCTTGATGAGGTGCCGTCCCTCCGGGCGGTGGGGTCGGTCGTGCTGGCCGGCCTTGGGCTGGTGGCGGCGGGCTGGCTCTGGGTACGGCTGAGCGGGTACCTCCGGTACACCGCGGTCCTCGTGCTTCGGGCAGGGGGTGATCGGTCCCGTCCGTCAGGTCACGGCGCTTCCGCAAGCGGACCAACTCGCCTGGTTCCAGCGGAATGTGGCGGCGCTCGGTCGCTGTGACGTCGAACCCGCGTTGGAGGTAGGGCAGTTCACACGGTCGGCGTCGGCGTCGGTCGGCGCGGGGGCCGCAGGATGATCTGGTGGATGCGGGTCCGGTACGTTCCGGCCGTGGTCCTCGGCCTGCTCGTCTGCACCGGCCTGGGCATGGCCGCCGACTCGGTCACGGTGCCGATCCCGGTGGTGGTCGGAGGACTGACCTTCGACCTTCCGCTGCCCGCGGTGCTTCCCGTACTGCCCGTCTGCCTGATCCTCCAGGGCCAGGAGCGGGCCCGTCGGGAGCTGGAGCAGGTGGCGGTCCGAGCGGTCGGCCGATGGGACGCCGCGCTGATGGCCGCCGCCGTCACGGGCGCCGCTCTGGTCGCGGCAGCGGCCTCGCTCGTGGGAGGTGGCACGGCCACCACCGCCATGGCCCGCGACTTCGCCGGCTACCTGGGAGCAGCCCTCCTCCTGCGGTACCTGCTGGGGGCACACCTCGCCTCCGCGGCCGTCGCCGTGCTCCCGTTCGCCTGCGCCTCCTTCGGACTGACACACAACCGCCCGAGCAGCTGGGCGTGGCCACTGCACGAACCCTCCTCGGTGACCGCGGGCACGCAGGCACTCGTCCTGCTCGTCGGTGGCGCCCTCGCCACTACTCTGCCGCCGTGGCACCGTGTCGGCGTCCGCAAGGCCGACTGACGGTCCTGCGGTGGAGCAGCTCAGCCGGGTGGGGCCGTGAGCCGTAGGGCTGTCTCGGTGGCCGTCACCAGGGCGGCGTTGCCCAGGAGTTGGCGCAGGGTCAGGGCCTCGTGGAGGAGGGAGCGGGTCTCGGGGAGGCGGCCCTGGTCGGTGCGCTGTTTGCCGAGGTGTTGGAGGCAGAAGTGGACCAGGGACGGGTGGTCGGCGCGGGCCAGGCGGAGGGCTTCCCGGTAGTACGGCTCGGCCGTGCCGAGGGCGCCGCCGTAGCGGTGGGCGTCGCCGAGGTTGATCCGGACGGCGACCCGGGTCGGGCCCTCGGCCAGGGTGAGCGCTCGCTCCAAGAGGTGGACGGCGCGCGGCAGTTCGCCGAGGACCAGGAGGCCGACGCCCGCCTGGCGGAGTTCGCGGGCCTCGGTGGGCCCGGCGGCGATCAGGGCTGCCACGTGGCGTTCCAGGGCGGGGCGGTCGGTGGGGGTCATCCGGCCGGTGGGGTCGAGGGCGATGAGGTGGTCCACGAGGTGAGTCCGGTAGGGAGAGGGGGCGGGTGACGGTGGGGAGGGGCGGTGGTCGATGATGGCGCGATGATCTACCGGGTGAACATGGTGGTGGCGGTCGTCGGGGTGCTGTGCGGGGGGCTGTTGCTGGCCACCGCCGTGCGGCAGCAGCAGGACGGGGGGTCGGCGGTGTGGAGTGCGCTGGCCGGGGGAGTGCTGCTGGTGGCTGTGGTCGGGTTGTTGCTGGAGGTGCGGCAGGGGCGTCGTCGTGGGCGGCGGCGTCAGGGGGTCGCGGGGAGCGGGAAGGAGTAGCTGCGCGGGCGGGCGCAGGACTGGCAGGGGCCGGAGACGCGCAACTCGGTGCGGTTGCGGGCCAGTTGCCAGTGACAGGAGAGCTCGCCGCAGGTGCACGGGCGTCCGGCCGCCTCGGAGAGGGCGTCGAGGGCGGAGGCGGGTGCCGGTTCGGCGGGTGGAGGGGTCGGGGCGGGGGGTTCGGGGGTCGGCCGGCGCCAGGAGGACGGGGCGGCGGAGGTGATCCGGCCCTGGCCCGCGCAGTCGACGCAGCGGCCCGGTCCGGCCTGGCCGCCCCAGCAGACGCAGCGGCCGTAGCTGAGCCGGCCGGGGGTGTGGTGGCGGCCGGTGCCCTCGCAGATCAGGCAGATGCCCCAGCCCTGGCAGTCGGAGCAGAGCACCCCGGAGCCGGTGCTCAGGGTGTGCAGGGGCTGGCGCAGGCTCTCGCGGCCGGGGACGAAGACCACCGGAGTGTGCGCGGAGAGGGTGATCACGTCCGCGCCCCGGCCCTGATGGGCCGTCACCTCCAGGCCGTCCCGCTTCGCGGTGGCCCAGTCCGTCCCCTCGGTGTAGCCGGCCCAGCGGTGAGCGGTCCAGCCGGCCGCCGTGAAGGCGGTCGTCACCTCGTCGAACCCGCCGGTGCCCGGTCCGCGTTCGACCGCGACCAGGGCGAAGTAGCGGTGGCCCACCGGTTCGTCGTGCAGCTCCAGGGTGTCGGCCCACGCGCGGACCACCACGGGCGGGCGGCCGGCGGCCAGCGTGGCGGCGACGGCCAGCAGTTCGGCGCGGAGCCGGTCGGCCGGTGGCGCGGCGGGCGGTTCGGACGGTGTGTCGGTGGTCATCGCGGTACCCCCGGTCGGCGGCCGCGCGGCTTTCGCGCGCCCCCGGGGCCGATCCTGCCAGTGATGGTGCGCCCGCGGAACACCGCGGGGGTGCGGGCCGTCGTCAGGCGCGGCGGAGAACGGTGTCGAGGACGGGACGGCGCGCGGAGAAGCGGAAGCGGCGCTCGGCGCGGGGGAGCGCGGCCAGCCGGTCGGCCTCGTGGCCGGGCACCCGGACCGGGGCGCCGGAGCCGTTGTCGCGGGCGGGGCCGCCGGCGTAGTAGAGGTCGGTGAGGGCGGCGGCGAGCAGGGTGAGGTCGCTCATGGTGGTGGTTCCCTTCGGGGCGGGCCGGTGTTCCCGGTGTCTGCGTTCCTGGTGTCTGCGCCCAGCCTGACCGACCGTCATGACGCTCCGTTTGCGGGCGGGTGTCGGCCGTGCTCCGTTGTCCGGCCGAGATGACGACAGGGTCAACGGGAGCCTTCGTAAGCCTCCGAACCCGGTCAAGCGGGACGGGGACGTACGGGGGCGCCGCACCTGACGGGCCGTGAGCCCTGCGGGAACACCGCCCCGGTGGCGGGCGTTGGGACCGTCATGATCGATAACGCACCCGAGGTGCTCCGCTACAGCGCCTTCACCACCACCCCGGCCGGGGGGAACCCGGCCGGCGTGGTGCTCGACGCCACCGGCCTGGACGACGAGACGCAGCTGGCCGTAGCGGCCCGGCTCGGGTACTCGGAGACCGCCTTCCTGCTCCCCGCCGAGGCGGAGCGGGAGTACCGGGTCCGGTACTTCAGCCCGCTGGCGGAGGTGGCCTTCTGCGGCCACGCCACGGTGGCGACGGCGGTCGCGCTGGCCGAGCGGATCGGCCCCGGTGAGGTGGTGCTGCACACCCAGGTCGGCCCGGTGCCGGTCTCGGTGGCGGCCGGCCCGGACGGGCTGGTCGCGACGCTGACCAGCGTCGAGCCGCACGTGCTCCCGGTGGAGGACGCCGAGGTGGACGAGGCGCTGGCGCTGCTCGGCTGGGCCCGGGGCGACCTCGACGAGGCGCTGCCGCCGAGGATCGCCTACGCCGGGGAGCGGCACCTGGTGATCGCGGTGACCTCCCGGGAGCGGCTGGCCGCGCTGGACTACGACTTCGACGGTCTGGCCCGGTACATGACGGAGCACGAGCTGATCACCCTCCAGCTGGTCTGGCGCGAGTCCAAGACCGTCTTCCACGTCCGGGACCCGTTCCCGATCGGCGGCGTGGTCGAGGACGCGGCCACCGGTGCCGCGGCCGCCGCCTTCGGCGCCTACCTGCGGGAGCTGGGCGAGACGGCCCCGGACGCGGAGCTGACGCTCCACCAGGGGTACGACATGGGCCGCCCCGGCCTGCTCCGGGTCGGCTTCGGCACGGAGGACTCGCGGATCCGGGTCACCGGCGCGGCGGTCCGGATTCCGGACGCGGAGTAGCACACTGCAGGGCCCGCCGGTCGGGGGTGGGGGTGGGTTTGGTTGACTGCCGGAGCACCGCCCACCCTCCGACCGGCGAGGTCCCGTGCTGTTCTCCGCGTTCACCCCGATCTGGGCCCTCACCGGCGTCGGCTACCTGGTCGCCCGGCGCGGGTTGCTCGGGCCGCACGCGGAGACGGTGCTCGGCCGGTTCGTCTTCCACGTCGCCATGCCCGCCGCCCTGTTCGCGATGATCGCCCGCACCCCGCTGGAGCGCTTCGCCAACGCCTCGGTGCCGGCCTTCGCCGCCGGGACGGCCCTGGCCATGGGGATCGGCGCCGTGCTGGCGGCGGTGGTCTTCGGCCGCGGCCGGGGCGAGCGGACGGTGGGCGGGATGGCCGCCGGGTACGTCAACTCCGCCAACCTCGGCATCCCGGTGGCGATGCAGGTGCTCGGTGACGCGACCTTCGTCGCCCCGGTGGTGCTGCTCCAGGTGCTGGTGGTGACGCCGGTGGCGCTGATGATCCTGGACTCCGACGAAGACCCGGGCGGTACGGGCAGGGGACGGCCCGGTGCCCGGGTCCGTGAGCTGCTCGCCGTCCCGCTGCGCAACCCGATCCTGCTGGCCGCCGGTCTCGGCGCCGCGGTCTCCGCCCTGCACTGGCGGCTGCCGGCCGAACTGGCCCGCAGCTGCGAGCTGT
The DNA here is from genome assembly GCF_055584905.1 of Kitasatospora sp. NPDC088742. Classification (NCBI taxonomy): domain Bacteria; kingdom Bacillati; phylum Actinomycetota; class Actinomycetes; order Kitasatosporales; family Streptomycetaceae; genus Kitasatospora; species Kitasatospora sp. NPDC088742. The sequence goes on from NZ_JBVJLD010000027.1 coordinate 64,332, forward strand.
TGGGCGGTGCGGGCGTCCCCACCGCGCTGGTCGCGCTCGGCCTCTCGCTGCACGGCCGCCCCCCGGCCGAGGGCCGCACCCGGCCCGTCGAGCTCGGCACGCTGGTCGCCCTGAAGACCGTCTTCCAACCGCTGGCCGCCTTCTCCGTCGGCCACTGGCTGCTCCACCTCCCGGCCGGCCAGCTCCGCACCGTGGCCCTGTTCTCCGCCCTCCCGACCGCGCAGAACGTCTACACTTACGCCCGCGAGTACGGGATCGGCAAGGTGCTCGCCCGCGACGCGGTCCTCTGGTCCACCCTGACCTCGATGGCCACCCTCTCCGTCCTGGCCTGGGCGCTGCCCGCGGGGTGACGGGCCGTCAGGGCAGGGTGAGGATGCGCGGGCCGTCCTCGGTGACGGCGACGGTGTGTTCGACGTGGGCGGCGCGGGTACCGTCGGTGGTGCGCAGGGTCCAGCCGTCGGGGTCGGTGCGGTGGGTGTCGCGGCCGCCGGCCATCAGCATCGGCTCGATGGCGAGGACGAGCCCGTGCCGCAGGGGCATGCCCCGGCCGGGGCGGCCGCGGTTGGGGAGGTGGGGGTCCTCGTGCATGCGGCGGCCGATGCCGTGGCCGCCGAAGTCGGTGGGCATGCCGTAGCCGGCCTCGCGGGCGACGGTGCCGATGGCGTGGGATATGTCGCCGAGCCGGTGGCCGACGGTGGCGGCGGCGATGCCGGCCTCCAGGGCGCCGCGGGCGGTGGCGATCAGGGCGAGGTCGGCGGGGCGCGGGGTGCCGACGGTGAAGCTGACGGCGGCGTCGCCGTTCCAGCCGTCGAGTTCGGCGCCGCAGTCGATGGAGACCAGGTCGCCGTCACGCAGCCGGTGGGCGGTCGGGACGCCGTGCACCACGGCGTCGTTGACGGAGGCGCAGATCACGGCGGGGAAGGGGGTGGGGGCGAAGGCCGGGCGGTAGCCGAGGAAGGGCGAGCGGGCGCCGGCCGCGTCGAGCACGGCGCGGGCCGCCTCGTCGAGTTCCAGCAGGCTGACGCCGGGTGCGGCGGCGGCCTGGACGGCGGCCAGGGCGTTGGCCACCACCCGGCCGGCCTCGCGCATCAGCTCCAGTGCGGTGTCGGTCTTGATCTCGACCACGGACGTACCTCTCCCCTGCTGTGGACCAATACTTATACCGGTATTAGTATCACGGTCATGGTGAGAGTCCCCCTGAGCCCGCGGGAGCGGGCGCGCGGTGAGCGCTTCGGAGCCCTGCTCCGGGAGGCCCGCGGCGAGCGCAGCATGGTCGAGGTCGCGGCGGCGGCCGGGGTGTCGGCGGAGACGCTGCGCAAGATCGAGACCGGCCGGGCGCCGACCCCGGCGTTCTTCACGGTGGCGGCGCTGGCGCACGCGTTGGGTGTCTCGCTGGACGTGCTGGCGGAGGCGTGCGCGGAAGCCGCGGAGGACGACGGCGAGGCGCTGACGGCCTGACGGCGGGTCAGCCCGCCAGGTCGGCCAGGCGGCGGGCGGTGTCGGCGAGTTCGGGGCGGCCGGCGATCCGGTCCCGCAGGCCGCGCAGCTCGTGGCCGACCAGGGCGGGCAGCGCCAGGCGCTCCGGCGCGGCCGCCTCCAGGGTCGGGGCGAGCAGTGAGACGGCGGTCTGCGGGTCGTGCGCGCAGTAGTGGCAGTCGGCGATCCGGACGGTGAACAGCAGCCGGGTGGACGGGAGTTGGGCGGCGCCTAGCAGGTCGAGGGCGTGCTGGGCGGCGTCCACCGCGCGCAGGGCCAGCAGCGGGTCCTGGACGGCGGCCGCCACGTCGCGCAGGGCGGCGGCGGCTCCGGACTCCACCCGGAGCTGCATGGAGGCGATGGAGAGCCAGGGCGCGTCGGTCTCGTCGTGGGCGCCGATGTGGTCCAGGTGCAGCCGGGCCCGGCCGATGTGCCGGACGGTGGCCCGGACGTCGCCGGCCAGTGCGTACGCCCGGGCCTGGCCGACCTGGCCCATCGCGGCGGCCCAGTGCCGGCCGGGGGCGGCCCGGGTGATCTCCCGGGCGTAGCCGAGGGCGGTGGCGGCGTCGCCGTCGAGGCGGGCCAGGGTGCTCATGTCGCTCAGGGCGGCGACCTGGGTGGCCGGGTCGTCGGCCAGTTCGGACCAGGTGAGCGCCCGGTCGAAGCAGGCCATCGCGGTGGCGTAGCGGCCGTGCTGCATCCGCATCGCCCCGGCGGCGTGCGCGTACTCGGCGGCCAGCCGGACCAGCGGGCGGCGGCGTCCGGCCGGGGTGACGGCCAGGCGGTCGAGCACGGCGCGCAGGGTGCGCTCGACGGCGGCGGCCACCTCGGGGCGGGCGGCCCGCTCGCCGGCCTTGAGGTGGGCGGCGAGCAGCCCGGCCAGGGCGTGCGCGGTGTCCGGGTCGAGGCCGGAGCGCCCGGCCGGATCGGCGCAGAACTCGGCGTGCAGGGCCGAGAGTTGGGGTTCGGCGGGGACGGTACAGCCGGCCGCTCCGTGGAGCGGGCAGAGCAGGCCGTAGTCGGGGAGACGGGCCGGGGTGGGGCCGGTGGGGAAGGTGAGGCCATGGATGAGGTTCGGAGCAGCGGCTGCAACTGGCCCACCGTGCCCGGGTGAAGGCGTGGTGCCTTCCGCTGCGCGCAGTTCCTCGCGCCCCTGGGCGCTGCCGCTGGCGCCCCGGCCCCGGGCGCGGATCAGGGCCGGGGCGCCGAGGGCCTCGCGGGGGAGCGGGGGGCGGACCAGGGCGGGCGGGAGGCCGGGGCCGGGCTGTTCGCTCTCCTCGGCCCTCCCGACGGCCTCCGCCAACTCGCCTTCGGCGTGGAGGAGTTCGTCGAGCTGCTGGGCCAGCCGGACGTTCGCCCGGCGGGTGCCGTGCTCCAGCCGGCTGATGGCGGTGTGGTCGTAGCCGATCGCGGCGGCGAGCTGGGCCTGGGTCAGCCCGGCCCGGCGGCGCCAGTGCCGCAGGCGGGTGCCGAAGGCCTGCCAGGCGCCGGCGGCCGAGACCGCGGACGGGCCGTCGGGAGGGGCGGAAGCAGGGGGCGCGGAGGGCTCTGACGGCGCGTCAAGGAGCTTTGCTGCGGCGCGGCTGCGGTGCACTGGCAGTTCTCCCCCCGGGTCCGTGCGCGTATCGAGGACGGTACTCCTCTGCGGCCCGCCGCGTACATGAGATGGTCTCAACCTCTTCACAGACGTGGTCTCGACCTCTGTGCCCGCAGGTGGTCGAGACCTCTGGGCGGAACCCGCAGCTTGACAGAGTTTGCCAACCGCACCGAGTGCCGTCCGCAACCGTTGACCGCGTCCTGACGACGTGTGAGTGTTCCGGCACCCGAGCACGGACGCCCCTGCGGCCACGCCCCAACGTGGCCTCCCAGGCGTGCCTTTGGCACGCCCGTCCGTGGTCGAGGACCCCCACGTTCGAGGAGCCTCGATGAAAAGAAAGTTGCTGACGGCGGGCACCACCCTGACCGTCCTGGCCGGGATGCTCGCCGCCACCGCGGCCGGGCAAGCCGGTGCCGCACCCCAGCCGGTGCCGTCGGGAGCGCAGTCCGCGCAGTCCGCGCAGTCCGCACTGGTCGCACTGAACACCGCCGTCGCCGCCGCCGACCAGGCCGCCACCGCCGGCCTGGACGCCCTGGCCAAGGGCCCGGACGAGACCTACCAGCGGTCATCGGTGACCCCGTGGGTCAACGGCCTCTACTCCGTCGCCTACCAGCGCACCTACAAGGGCCTGCCGGTGGTCGGCGGTGACGCCGTCGTGCTCGCCGACGCGCAGGGCCGGGTGCAGGGCACCCAGAACGCCAAGTCCGGTGCGATAGGCGTCTCGACCAGGGCCGAGGTCACCGCGGCCGCCGCCGAGGCCACCTCGCGCGCCAAGCTGGCGCGGGTGGACGGCGTCGAGGCCGGCCGTCTGGTGGTCAAGGTCAAGGACGGCGTCTCCGCGCTGGCCTGGGAGACGGTGGTCAACGGCCGTACCCAGAGCGCCCCGAGCCGGCTGCACGTCTTCGTGGACGCCCGCTCCGGCGCCGTCATCGACTCCTACGACGAGGTCAAGGCCGGTACCGCCAACAGCAAGTGGAACGGCCCCTCGCCGACCATCACCACCACCGCCTCGGGCAGCACCTACTCGCTGCGCGACCCCAGCCGCCCCGGACTGAGCTGTGCCGACTACTCCAGCGGCCAGGTCTTCTCCAAGTCCAGCGACACTTGGGGCACGGGCAACCCCACCAGCAAGGAGACCGGCTGCGCCGACGTGTTCTTCGCGGCGCAGAAGGAGTGGGACATGCTCCGCGACTGGCTCGGTCGCAACGGGCACAACGGCAACGGCGGCAGCTGGCCGGTCAAGGTCGGCCTCAACGACGTCAACGCCTACTGGGACGGCTCCTCGGTCTCGATCGGCCACAACAACGCCAACGAGTGGATCGCCTCGATCGACGTGGTGGGCCACGAGTTCGGCCACGGTCTGGACCAGTACACCCCCGGCGGCGCGGCCAGCAACGAGGCCGGCCTGGGCGAGGCCACCGGCGACATCATGGGCGCGCTCACCGAGGCGTACGCCAACCAGAGCGCCCCGTACGACGCTCCGGACTACCTCGTCGGCGAGATGATCAACCTGGTCGGCAGCGGCCCGATCCGCAACATGTACAACCCCTCGCAGGTGAGCAACAACCCGAACTGCTACTCCTCCTCCATCCCGAACACCGAGGAGCACGCGGCGGCCGGCCCGCTGAACCACTGGTTCTACCTGCTGGCCGAGGGCAGCGCCCCCGGCGGCGGCAAGCCCAACAGCCCGACCTGCAACAGCAGTTCGGTGACCGGCATCGGCATCCAGAACGCCGGCAAGGTCTTCTACGGCGGCATGCTGCTCAAGACCAGCGGCATGACCTACAAGAAGTACCGCGTGGCGACCCTGTCCGCCGCCAAGACGCTCGACCCGAGCTGCAACTTCTACAACCGGACCAAGGCCGCCTGGGACGCCGTCAGTGTTCCGGCCCAGACCGGTGAGGTCACCTGCACCGCCAACCCGGGCAGCGACTTCTCGGTGACGCTCAACCCGACCAGCGGCTCGGTGGACAAGGGTTCCTCGGTCACCGCCACGGTCAACACCCAGACCACCTCCGGCAGCGCCCAGACGGTCAACCTGACCGCCTCCGCCCCGGCCGGCGTCTCGGTCTCCTTCAACCCCTCCTCCGTGCAGTCGGGTTCGTCCTCGACCGTGACCATCAGCGCCTCCAGCTCGGCGGTCAGCGGCCCGATCACGGTGACCGGCACCGGCACCGCGACCCACACCGCGCAGTACCAGCTGACCGTCAACGGCGGTGGCAACCCGGACCCGCAGATCCCCAACATCAGTGTGGCCAACGTGCAGGCGCACCTGACCCAGCTGAACACCATCGCCTCCCAGAACGGCGGCAACCGCCGTGCGGGCAGCGCGGGTTACACCGCTTCGGTGGCGTACGTGAAGGCCAAGCTGCAGGCGGCGGGCTACACCGTGGCCGAGCAGACCTGCACCTCCTGCCAGTACACCTCGAACAACCTGATCGCCGACTGGCCGGGCGGCCCCGCCGACCAGGTCACCATGCTCGGCGCGCACCTGGACTCGGTCTCGGCCGGCCCGGGCATCAACGACAACGGCTCCGGCTCGGCCACCCTGCTGGAGAACGCGCTGGCGCTGGCCCAGGCCAACCCGCAGAACCTCACCCGGCACGTGCGCTTCGCCTGGTGGGCCGGTGAGGAGCAGGGTCTCCAGGGTTCCGCCTACTACGTCGGCCAGTTGAGCTCCTCGGCGCGCAGCGCCATCAAGGGCTACTACAACTTCGACATGGTGGGCTCGCCCAACGGCGGCTACTTCATCAACAACCTCAACTCGACCACCTCGGCCCCGATGAAGGCCTACTGGGACTCGCTCGGCGTCCAGCCGGAGGAGAACGTCGAGGGCCAGGGCCGCTCGGACGACTACTCCTTCCAGCAGGCCGGCATCCCGACCTCGGGCTACGCGGCCGGTGCCAGCGCCACCAAGACCTCGGCGCAGGCCGCCAAGTGGGGCGGCACCGCGAACCGGGCGTACGACTCCTGCTACCACTCCGCCTGCGACACCACGTCCAACATCAGCACCACCGTGCTGGACCGCTCGGCGGACGGCGTCGCCTACACCGTCTGGAAGACCTCGGTCGGCGGCGGCACCATCCCGGACCCGACCCTGAACGTCACCCTCAGCCCCGGCAGCGGCTCCACCGCCGCGGGCGGCTCGGTGACCTCCACGGTCTCCGTCACCGGCACCCCGACCCAGACGGTGAGCCTCTCCGCCTCGGGCGCCCCGGCCGGCACCACGGTCTCGTTCAGCCCCTCCTCGGTGCAGACCGGGTCCTCCTCGACCATGACGGTCGCGGTCGGCTCCTCCACCACCCCGGGCACCTACAGCATCACGGTGAACGCGGCCGGCTCGGTGAGCCGCACCGCCACCTACAGCCTGACCGTCACCGGCACCTCCTCCGGCACCTGGGCCGCGGGCACCACCTACGCCGCGGGTGACGTGGTGACCTACAACGGCGTCAGCTACCGCTGCATCCAGGGCCACACGGCCCAGGTCGGCTGGGAGCCGCCGATCGTCCCCGCGCTGTGGGGGCGCATCTGACCAACCGAAGACAGGCTGTGCCGCGGTCCGTCGAGGGGGACGGGTCGCGGCACAGCCGCGTCCGCACACGGGTGCGAGAAGCGGAACCTGGACCCACCCATAAGATCACTTATCGTAATCAGGCATTACACTCGGTGCCAGGCAAGGGAGTTGTCGTACCGAGGAGCGCAGCGCGATGGCCATCGAAACCCTGGACGTGGACCGCACCGACCCGGAGTACCGGGCCTGGCTGAAGGAGGCCGTCCGCAAGGTGCAGGCCGACGCCAACCGCTCCGCCGACACCCACCTGCTGCGCTTCCCGCTCCCGGAGGACTGGGGCATCGACCTCTACCTCAAGGACGAGTCCACCCACCCGACCGGCAGCCTCAAGCACCGGCTGGCCCGCTCGCTCTTCCTCTACGCGCTGTGCAACGGCTGGATCCGCCCCGGCCGCCCGGTGATCGAGGCCTCCAGCGGCTCCACCGCGGTCTCGGAGGCCTACTTCGCCGGCCTGATCGGGGTGCCGTTCATCGCGGTGATGGCCAAGAGCACCAGCCAGGCGAAGATCGACCTGATCGAGTTCCAGGGCGGCGAGTGCCACCTGGTCGACAGTGCCTGCGAGGTCTACGCGGCCGCCGCCGAGCTGGCCGAGCGGACCGGCGGCCACTACATGGACCAGTTCACCTACGCGGAGCGGGCCACCGACTGGCGCGGCAACAACAACATCGCCGAGTCGATCTTCGCCCAGCTCCGGCTGGAGCCCCACCCCGAGCCCGCCTGGATCGTCGCCACCGCCGGCACCGGCGGCACCTCCGCCACCCTGGCCCGCTACGTCCACTACACCCAGGCCGACACCCGGATCTGCGTGGCCGATCCGGAGAACTCCTGTTTCTTCCAGGGCTGGGTCGACCACGACGCCGAGGCCACCTGCGACACCGGCTCCCGGATCGAGGGCATCGGCCGCCCCCGGATGGAGCCCAGCTTCGTGCCCGGCGCCGTCGACCGGATGATGAAGGTCCCCGACGCCGCCTCGATCGCCGCGATGCGGGTGCTGGAGCGGGTGCTCGGCAAGAAGGCCGGCGCCTCCACCGGCACCGGGCTGTGGAGCGCCCTGCGGATCGTCGCCGAGATGCGGGCCGCCGGGCGGCGGGGCAGCGTCGTCACCCTGATCTGCGACCCCGGCGACCGCTACCTCGACAAGTACTACTCCGACGAGTGGCTGTACGGCCAGGCCATCGACATCGCCCCGTACCAGGACGAGTTGGAGCGCTTCCTCAAGGACGAGGGCCCGCTGGGCTGACGGAAAACGGGTGGTGGGCGGGCGGGCCGCGCTGATAGGCAGGGCGGTATGAACGACCTTCACACCGAGCGCCTCGTCCTGCACGCCTTCACCCCGGAGTCCGCGGCCCGGGTCGAGGCCGGCGAGCCCGGCGACGGCGACCACTGGGTGGACGGCTACCCCGGCCCCGGTGAGCAGCGCGCCACCCGCAACTTCCTGAACCGCTGTCAGGACGGCACCACCCCGCACCCGTTCGGCAACTACGAGATCCGCCGCCGCGAGGACGGCGCGGCCGTCGGCGGCATCGGCTTCCACGGGGCGCCGGACGCGGCGGGCGCGGTGATGATCGGCTACGGCCTGGCCGAGCCGGCCCGGGGCCTCGGGTACGCCACCGAGGCCGTCCGGGCGGTGGCGGAGCACTGCCGCACCGCCGGGGTGGTGACCCTGCGGGCCGACACCGACCCGGACAACCTCGCCTCGCAGAACGTGCTGCGCAAGGCGGGCTTCACGCTGGTCCGGGAGGACGAGGACGGGCCGCTGTTCGAGCTCGACCTCGCCGACGGCGCCAAGGTCGTGACGTACCTGGAGCTCGCCTCGCCGGACGCGCTGCGGCCCGGCGCGGAGGTGGCGGGGCTCGCGGTCCGGGAGGTCGAGGGCAGCTCGGCGGAGAACCGGGAGGCCCGGGAGCGGGTCGGCGGGCCGTACGGCTGGAGCAGCGCGCGGCGCACCGAGGAGCAGTGGCGGGAGTCGCTGGCGGAGCGGCCGGGGCGGCGGTTCTGGATGATCACCCGTCAGGACGAGACGGTGGGCATCCTGGAGACCGAACCCCACCCGGACGGCTCGGTCGAGATCGGCGCCTTCGGCCTGCTCCCCGAGCACATCGGCCAAGGCCTCGGCGCGGCGGCCCTGACACTCGCGCTGCGCACCGCCTGGGCCACCGAGGAGAACACCACCCGGGTCGTCCTGGACACCTGCACCAAGGACCACCCGAACGCCCTGCGCAACTACCTGGCCCGGGGGATGACGGTCTACAAGACGGAGACGGGCCGCAAGGGCGCCTCCTGACGGAGGCTCAGGCCGGTCGGTCTCAGGCGAGCAGCAGCTCGCGGATGGACTCGCGGGCCAGGGCCGCCTCGGCGGGCGGCAGGGCGGCGTCGGTGACCCAGGTGTCCACGGCCGACAGCGGTGCGATCGCGGAGAGGCCGACCACGCCCCACTTGGTGTGGTCGGCGACCACGACGGTGCGGCGGGCGGAGGCGATCAGGGCGCGGTTGGTCTCGGCCTCGGCGAGGTTCGGGGTGGTCAGGCCGGCCTCCGCGTCCAGGCCGTGGGCGCCGAGGAAGAGCAGGTCGAAGCGGAGCTCGCGGACCGCCCGGTCGGCCACCGGGCCGACCAGGGCGTCGGAGGGGGTGCGGACCCCGCCGGTGAGCACCACGGTGGTGCCGGCCCCGGTGCCGGCCCGGCGGGCCCGCTCGAAGACCTCGGAGACCGGCACGGAGTTGGTGACCACCGTCAGGTGCTCCACCTCCACCAGCTGCTGGGCCAGCGCGTAGGTGGTGGTGCCGCCGGAGAGCGCGACCGCGCTGCCCGGGGTGACCAGGGCGGCGGCGGCCCGGGCGATCTGCTCCTTGGCCGAGGGCTCCAGCACGGACTTGGCCTCGAAGCCGGGCTCGTGCGCCAGCGCCGCGCCCGCCGCCACCGCGCCGCCGTGCACCTTCTCCACCGCCCCGGCCCGGGCCAGCGCGTCCAGGTCCCGACGGATCGTCATGTCGGAGACCCCGAGCCGCTGGGTCAGCTCGTTCACCCGGACCCCGCCGCGCCGCCGCACCTCGTCGAGGATCAGCGCGCGGCGCTGCTCGGCCAGCAGGTTGCTGGTGTCGGCCATCTGTCAGCCCTCCGGGTCGGTACTTGGCGCCATCCTGTCAGATCGTCACACCGGGCAGGTCCTCGGGGACGAGCAGCTGGAGCTCCTCCGTGGTCGGATCGGCCAGCTGGGCGACCCGCATCGCGTGCCGCTCCACCATGGTCTCGAACACCTGACGCGCCGTCCGGCCGTTGCCGAATCCCGGCCCCCGCTCCAGCCGCGAGAAGTGGTCCAGCAGCGCCCGCTCGGCGTCCTCGCTCAGCGCGTACTCGTGCTCGACGGACTGGGAGCGGGCGATCTCCAGCAGCTCCCCGGCCGAGTAGTCGGGAAAGGTGACGGTGCGGGAGAACCGCGAGGAGAGCCCGGGGTTGGCGGAGAGGAAACGCTCCATCTCGGAGGTGTAGCCGGCCACGATCACCACCACCTCGTCCCGGTGGTCCTCCATCAGCTTGACCAGGGTGTCGATCGCCTCCCGCCCGAAGTCCCGGGCACCGTCCTCGGGGGCCAGCGCGTAGGCCTCGTCGACGAACAGCACCCCGCCCCGGGCCCGGTCGAAGGCCGCCTGGGTGCGGATCGCGGTGGAGCCGATGTGCTCGCCGACCAGGTCCACCCGGGCCACCTCCACCAGGTGGCCCTGCTGGAGCACCCCGAGCGCGGCCAGGATCTCCCCGTAGAGCCGGGCCACCGTGGTCTTGCCGGTGCCGGGGGAGCCGGTGAAGACCAGGTGCCGCCGGAGCGAGGGGGCCTTCAGCCCGGCCTGCTGCCGGCGGCGGCCGACCGAGATCAGGTCGATCAGGGTGCGCACCTCCTGCTTCACAGTGGCCAGGCCGATCAGCGAGTCCAGCTCGGCCAGCGCCTCGTCGGCCGGGCGGCAGTCCGGGATCGGCGCGATCGAGGCCGTCACCGGGGCGGCGGCGGTGGTGAGCCGGACCGCCCGCGGGGCGGGCACGGCCGGGGCCGCGGGGGCGGCGGGCGCCTGGGTGTTCGACCGGGTGTTCGGTGGGGCGACGTCGTCCGAGACGCAGTTCTCCGTCACCGGCCCCGGCTCCGAGAACTCGAACCCGGCCCGCGCGTTCTGCTCCGCCCGGCACCGGGTCAGCACCGTGCGGCAGCCGTCGATCACGTGGAAGCCGAAGCCCTGCCCCTGGGAGACCCGGCAGTCGGTGAAGCTGCCCCGGCCCTGGGCCGAGACGTAGACGGCGGCCTCCGCGCTGCCCCGCACCGTGCACTGGTACAGCTCCGGGTCGGCGCCGGTGGTGACGATCACCCCGGTGCCCACCTCGGAGATCTCACAGCCCGTCAGCCGCCCGCCGCTGCCGTGGTCGCGGAACCAGAGCCCGGTGGCGGCCTGCTGCACCCGGCAGTCGGCCAGCTGCACGGTGGCGCCGCCGCTGACCGAGACGGCCGAGCTGCGCACCGCGCTGAACGAGCAGTCCTTGGCCGTCACCAGCGAGTCCCGGTCCAGCACCGAGAGCGCGCCGGGCACGTCGTGCACCGAGCAGTCGGTCAGGGTGGCGCGGGCGCCGTCGCTGACCCAGACCGCCGGGTAGTCGCCGGTGCCGGAGTGCAGCTCGCAGGAGAGCGCGGTGACCTCGGTGCCCGGGTCCCAGACCGCCAGCGCGCCGCGGCCGAACTCCCGGACGCTGGAGTGCTCCAGGGTCAGCCGGGCCCGGCCGCGCAGGTCGGCGCCGTTCTCGGCCAGCTCGTACAGGCGGCAGCCGGTCAGGGTCAGCTCGGCGCCGCTGTCCAGGGTCAGGCCGTTGTCGGTGACCTGGTGCACCGTGCAGTCGGCGAGCCGGCCCACGGCCTGCTTCTCCGCCAGTACACCGCTGCCCTTGATCTCGTAGATCTCACAGGCCGTCAGCTCCACGGTGCTGCCGGCGCCGGTGATCAGCACCCCGGCCCCGCCGGCGTGGTGCACCCGGCAGTTCTCCAGCCGGGCGGTGGACCCGTCCAGCACCGCGAGGCCGACCTGGGCCGAACCGGCCAGCTCGGTGGACTCGGCCGTCAGCACGGCCCCGGCGCGCAGCCGCACGCCCAGCCCGGCCGGGTTGAGCACCGTGCAGCCGCGCAGGGTCAGGGCCGCCCCGTCGGTCAGCTCCACCCCGGAGTCGGCCGTGGCCTCCACCCGGCAGCCGGTCAACTCGGCGGCCACGCCCGGCCCGTGGACCAGCACGGCCGGGGCCGCGCGCTCCGTGCCCTCGATCACCAGGCCCTGCACCACGGCGTCGGCGGTCAGCGTGAGCGGCACCCCGGAGGGCGGGTCGAGCCGGACGGTGCCGGGGCCGTCGGCGGGGCGGAGCGTGACGGCCTTGTCCAGCACGACGTTCTCCCGGAACGTCCCGGCCCGGAGGGTCAGCGTGTCGCCCGGCTCGGCGGCGGCCACCGCCTCGGCCAGCGTCTGGTACTCGCCGGCCCGGCGCCGCCAGCGCGAGGCGCTGTCCTGGGTGACCCGGACCCTGTGCTCAGCCATGACGATCCGCCATCCCCACCTCTGTCAACGGGTTGTCTGTATCGGAGCTTGCCGCATCGGGAGACGCCGGACCGCCACGACCGGTACAACGACCGGGCGCGGCACGGGTTCCGGCCCGCCGGTGCGGGCGGTCGGCACCGCTCAGCGACGCTCCAGGACGGTGAACTCGTCGCCCAGGTGCAGCGTCCCGATCAGACCGGTGAAGCCCTCCGGCCGCTCCGGGATCAGGTGCTGGCCGAAGACCAGCTTCCGGTCCAGCTGGTGGTGGCGGCCCAGCGCCCGCAGCGGCTCGGGGCCCCGCCGCTCGCCGGTCTCCTGGTCGGTGGTGGTCACCACGCAGCGGCCGCAGGCCTTGGCCACCCGGAAGGTGACCTCACCGACCCGCACCCGCAGCCAGTCGTCCTCGGCCCACGGCTCGGCCACGTCCACCACCAGGTTCGGGCGGAAGCGCTCCATCGGCATCGGGGCCGCCTTGCGCTCGTCCTCCGGGTGGTCCTCGGCGATCCGGGCGTTGAGCTCCGCGAGCGACCCCGTGGTGGTCAGCAGCAGCGGGAAGCCGTCGGCCATCGTCACGGTGTCGCCCGGCCCTGCGTACTCCGGCTTCACCGGACGGGCCAGCGGGTCGTCCAGGTGCACCAGCCGCACGCCGGGGAAGTACCCGGCGAACCAGGCGTTGGCCTCGTCGGCGGCCAGCGCGGTGGTGAAGTAGGTGCCGAACACCTCGGCCTTGACGGACGGTTCGCCCGCGGGGGCGGCGATCTCGATCCGCTCGCCGTCCGGGGCGGTCACGCTCAGCGAGCCGTCGGGCGACGGCAGGGCGCGGAACTGACCGAGCGTCGGCTCGTCCCGCTGGGTCACGGCCTTGCCGCCCTCGTCCACCAGCATCCACCGCCGGTCCCCGGTCAGGCCCCAGGGCTCGACCTGGGCACTCTCCGGGCTGAGCCGGTAGGTGGACTTGATCGGATAGATGTGCAGACCCGTCAGCTGAGACATGCGCCCATCCTGCCAGAGCCACGCGGTGGCACTGTCCGGTGGTCAGGGGCGCGAGGCTCTGCTGATCTGCGGCTCCGCCGCGCGGGCGCGAGTACGGAAGGCGGCCCAGCGTGAGATCGGGGCAGGTGAGCCAGTTGCACGTCTTGCCGTTCCCCTGCGCGCCCCGCGGCGGAGCCGCAGATCAGCAGGGCCCCGCGCCCCTGCGGGGCGCTTCCCAGCGGCGAAGCCATATACGCCGAGGGGCCGCCCGGACCGGGTGGTCCGGGCGGCCCCTCGGGACGACCGTCGTGCCCTGCTCCGCCCGGATCCCCCCAGAATCACGGGCAGCGGTGACGTGCCAGGCTCAGTAGGCGTTCCCCTGGTAGCCGGGCTGCGGGTACTGGGTCTGCTGGGCGACCGGGCGGACCGGGGCGGCGGGGCGGAACTGGTTGCCGCCGAAGCTCTGGTCCGGGAAGGCCTGCGGGGCCGGAGCCGCACTCGCGAACCCCTGCTGCGCACCCGCGTACGCCCCCTGGTTGGCCAGGTTGGGCGCCGTCGCGTAGCCCTGCGGCTGGTACTGCTGGAAGGCCGGGTTCGGGCCCCCGGCCGGGCGCTGCTGCGGCAGTTGGCCGGTCTGGCCGTAACCGGGCATCTGCGGCTGCGGAGAGGTGTAGACCGCGGGCGTCGGCTGGGCCGGGATGTACTGGGTGGCCGGGCCGCTGCTGCTCGGGCCGGGGCCCAGGGCGAGCCGGGCCGGGGGCAGCGCGGGGAGGTTGCCGCCGATGGGGCTGTCGAATCCCGTACTCCCGTACGTGGAGCCGTAGTTGGTGCCGTAGCCGTAGTTCGGCGAGGCCGGCGGGAGAGCGGCCGGCACGTTGATGGGGGCGATCTGCGGGACACCGCGCTCTGCGACCAGGCTGTCGTAGATGGGCGTGCCGGAGCTGAAGGACGGAGAGGGGTAGCCGACTCCGTCGTAGGAGCGGGGCGAGGTCATGGGGCATACCGTAAGCCCACAATGTGCCTGCTGAGGAGAGTGAGAGGCGTAGGAGTTCCAGTGTTTACGTACTCTTCTCCGGAACAACTCACTCGAAAGTGTGATGATCGGACATTTCGGCACCGCTTTCCGGCCACCTCCGGGACCTGACGGAGTGTCGAACGGAGGGCGAACGGACCGTGGCCGGACGACAGCACGCGCCCCTCGGAGAACCGGGGGGCGCGTGTCGGGTGGCGTGAGCCCCACGGGGGGCCGGCGCCGGACGGTTCGTCAGCGGGTGGAGAGCGCCTGGAGCGGGAAGCCGGGGCGGCCGGCCAGCTCGGAGGTGCAGTGCGCGCAGCGCACGGCGGCGGCCGGGATCGAGCTCAGGCAGTCCGGGCAGTCGGTCTTCGCCACCGGCACGTCCTTGACCGGCTCGAAGCGCTGCTGGAGCTTGCCGACCGGGACCACCACGGCGAAGTAGATCACCGCGCTGACCAGGACGAAGCCGATCAGCGCGTTCAGGAAGCCGCCGTACGGGAAGCTGGTGCCGCCGACCTCGAAGGTGCGCTTGCTGTAGTCGCCGACCGCGCCGGTGGCGACGCCGATCAGCGGGGTGAGGAAGGCGGTGACGAAGCCGGTGACCACGGCGGTGAAGGCCGCGCCGATCACGATGCCGACCGCGAGGTCGACCACGTTTCCGCGCAGCAGGAAGCTGCGGAATCCCTTGAACACCGGGAACTCCAAACCGTGCAGGGGCCGGCAGCCCGGCCAGGGGGAGAGGAAGTGGGAAGAGGGGCGCACACGCCGTGGGACGGCGGGCCCGACGTGCCATTGTGACCCTTCAACCCCCGTGTGGTCCAAGCCAGTTCACCTGATCCGCGTAATCGGGGAACCACCGTTCGGGGCCCGAAAACACGTCCCGCCCGGGGCCGTGGGGCCCCGGGCGGGAGGGTGTGCGGGCTGAGGAGGGCTCAGATCCCGGCGGCGCGCAGGCGCTCCGCATACGGCTGGATCCGGGCCACCGCCTCGGCGGTGCGGCGGACGGTGGCGGCGTCCATGTGGGTCCAGAGCGGGACGGTGAGCACCGAGTCGGCCAGCCTGTCGGTGACCGGCAGCGCGTCCGCCTGCCCGAGGTGGGCGTAGGACTGCTGGCGCTGCACCGGCGGGTGGAAGTAGCGCCGGGTGTCGATGCCCTCGGCCTTGAGCGCGGCGGCCAGCTGGAGGGCGGTCAGCCCGAAGGCCTCGGCGTCCAGGATCATGGTGAGGTCCTTGAACGTGGAGACGTCACCCTCCTCCGGCAGCGCCAGCCGCAGGCCCGGCAGGCCGGCCGTGGCACGGGCGAACTCGGCCACCAGCGCGCCCCGGTGGGCCACCCGCTCGGGCAGCCCGGCGACCCAGGTCAGGCCGACGGCCGCGTGCAGCTCGCTCATCCGGGCGTTCAGGCCGGGGAAGAGCGTGTTGTAGTCCCCGGGGTTGCCGTAGTCCCGGCCGGTGCGCAGGGTCTTGGCCAGGGCCGCGTCCCGGGTGGCCACCAGACCGCCCTCGCCGGCCACCGCGACCTTGGTCGGGCTCATCGAGAACACCTCGGCCAGGCCGAAGTTGCCCACCGGGACGCCCTTGCGCTTGGAGCCGAAGCCGTGCGCGGCGTCGTAGACCACCGGCAGGCCGGCCGCGTCGGCGATCCGCTGGATCTCCTCGGTCTGGCAGGGGGTGCCGTAGACGTGGGTGGCCATCAGGGCGGCCGGGTTGTCGACCGCCTTCAGCCGGGCCTCGGCGTCCGCCGGGTCCAGGGTGATGTCCTGCTCGCGGGCCTCGGCGAACAGCGGGGTGCCGCCCGCCCAGTGCGCGGCGTGCGCGGTGGCGGAGAAGGTGAAGCCGGGCATCAGCACCGGACGGCCACCGCCCACCCCGGCGGCCTGGAGCACCAGCATCAGGCCGGCCGTGCAGTTGGAGACCGCCACCACGTGCGGCACCTCCAGGAGTTCGGCGGCCCGCTCCTCCAGCTCGGCCACCGTGCGGCCGTTGGTCAGCATGCCGCTGTCCAGCACCGTGCCGAGCCGGGCCAGCAGGCCCTCGCGGTCCGGCACCTGGACGCGGGTCAGCGGCAGGCCGTCGGGGAAGGCGGGAGTGCCGCCGAGGAAGGCGGGTGCTGCGGTGTCAGTGGTGGTCATGGTCGGTTCGATCCCCCCAGGGTCGAGGTGGTGACGCGGCTTCGGAACGGGCCGGGGCGGCGGCGACGGGCACGGTGCCCCACTGGCCGGGCTGCGCCCGCCAGACCGGAGACCGGGCCCGGCGCCGCGGCGCCGGCCGGTCGGACTCCGGCTTGGGGACGGCGAGCAGCACCAGCACCAGCGGCAGCACCTGGACCCGCTCGCGGGAGAGGATGCCCAGGTTGTTGATGGTGGAGAAGGCCCAGCAGAACAGCAGGGTGTAGACCAGCGCGTACGCGACGTACGAGCGTTTCAGGAACAGCCGGGGCAGCTGGCGCATCCTCGGCCAGCCGCGGATGAACATCACCAGCAGGGCGAAGCACTCCACCGACTGGAACAGGCTCTGGATGTTGGAGGCCTCGAACGGGAACGGGCGGAACAGCACGCTCACCACGGCCATCGGCAGGCCGGCCGGGTTGAGGCTGAAGGCCGGCGCCGCGTCCTCCGGCGCCGGGGCGTTGATCATCGAGTTGCCCTGCGAGGTGCGCCTCGAGGTCTCCGAGAGCACCTGGTTGACGGCGTCGCCGCCGCCCTGGCCGGAGGTCCCGAAGAAGGTGTTCACCTGTTGCAGCATCAGCATCACCATGGCGCCCAGCACCGCCACGGTCACCACCATCCGCAGCGGGCCCAGCGCGCTGACCTCCTTGGGCCGCTTGCGCAGCACGTACGCCACGGTGAGCCCGGCACCGGCCAGCACGGTGACGTGCGGGCGGACCATCGCGGTGCCCAGCGAGCCCAGCGCGATGAAGACGAAGGCGCCGAACTGACGGCTCAGCAGCTTGGCCACCCCGTAGGTGGTCAGGCCCAGGCAGAACATCATCCAGGCGTCCTTGCCGATGCTGGACGGCCAGAACAGCAGCGAGGGCAGGAAGAAGACCAGCTTGGCGTAGCGCCGGGTGTCCGCCTCCGGGAAGGCGATCTGCAGCGCCCGCCAGAACAGCAGCAGGCCCCAGAAGCCCAGCCAGGAGAACACCAGGAAGCCGCCGACCAGGGACGGGCCGGTGATCGCGTAGACCACGCCGGTGACGATGATGATGAAGCCGGTGCCGGCCACCTTCATCCCCAGGTCGTAGTGGATGCCGGCGGAGAAGTCCACGGTGTCCAGGAAGTACGCGAGGTCGCTGCCCTTCTGGTGGTACATCTTGGCGTCGGCCGCGCCGCCGTAGAGCACGAAGGCCATCAGGTAGCGGGGGAAGGCGCAGAGCAGCTTGAGCGCCATGGCCAGCATGAGGAGCCGGAACACCCGGGGCTCCGGGTTGTTCGCGGCCACCCGGGCCAGGATCGGGGTGCCGATCGCCATCAGGGCGGGCAGCACCAGCAGCGCGCCCCAGGTGTCGTAGCTGGTGTGCACCATGGCCAGCACGAACACCGTGACGTAGGTGCAGACCAGGGCGCCGGCCAGCAGGGTCGGCCACGGCAGCGCGGGCGACCGCAGGGCCTGCCGGAGCATCAGAAGACCTCCAGGTCGCCGAGGTTGAACCGCCAGGCGCCGAGCTCGGGCGGCACCGCCCCGGCCGGGGTGCGGGCGGCCAGCCGCATGCCCGTCCGCGGCGCCCGCAGGTAGCCGGAGCGCGCCGCGGCCGCGGCCGCCTCGGTGCCGGCCGCCAGGTGGGTGGCCACGTGGTCGCCGCCGGAGCGGGCGGCGGCCCGCAGCAGCTCGGCGGCGGCCCGCCGGTCGCCCGGGCGGACGATCACGTCGGAGAGGGTGAACTCCACCAGCGGGCCGCGCCGCCGGGGGCGGCCGAAGGCCACCCCGGCCAGCTCGCCGCCCCGGTGACAGGTCATCACCCGGTAGTCCAGGCCCGGCGCGGCGCCGTAGCGCCAGCGCAGGTACGGCTCGGTGCGCGCCACCGCGAGGCGGCCGTCCGAGGCGTCCGCCTCGTCCCGCTCGCGCAGCAGCTCGGCCAGGCCGTCGGGCGCGGCGTCGCCGAACCAGTCGGCCGCGGTCGGCAGCGGGCAGAGCACCGGCCCGGTGGCGGCCGCCCGGCGGGCCAGCGCGGCGCGGGCACCCTTGGCGAAGGAGAGCGGCCGGGCGATCCGCAGCGCGACCGGCACCTGGCCCAGGTCCTGCCAGCCCATCCTGAGGTAGCCGGGCAGGCTGTTGCCGTTGGGTGTGTTGAAGACCAGCTCGGCCTCGTCGGAGACCTGCTCCAGCAGCTGGGTGGTGAGCCGGCGGAAGATCCCCCGGCCCTGGAAGTCCGGGTGGGTGGCGGTGTCCACCGGGCGTACCGCGCGGACCACCCGGTCCACCGCCCGCCACTCCCAGCGCAGGAACAGCCGCACCCCGGCGATCCGCCCCTCCGGCGTCACGGCCACCAGGCCGGGGCTGGCGCCGAAGGGGTTGCGGTGGTGCTTCCACTCGAAGAAGCCGGCGCTGCGGGTCCCGGTCGGGCCGCCCGCCAGCGATGCGGTCAGCAGCTCCAGCACCGCGGGGGTGTCCGCCCCGTCCAGCGGACGGTAGCTCAGCTCGACGGCGCCGTCCCGTAGTTGCTCCGGGCTCACGATGGTTCGGTCTTCCTCTCGGTGGGTCGGGGCGGGGGAGCGAGGATCAGCTCCGCAGCACCTGCTCGTACACCCGCTCGACGGCCCGCTGGGCGCCCGCCACGTCGAAGGACTCCGAGCGCGTCCGGGCCGCCTCGCCCATCCGCTCGCGCAGCCCCCCGTCGGCCGCCAGCTTCCCGAAGGCCGCCGCCAGTGACTCCGGTTGGCCCGGCTCCACCAGGAAGCCCTCGACGCCGTCGTCCAGCACCTCCGGCATCCCGCCCACCCTGGTCACCACCGAGGGCAGCCCGCTGGTCATCGCCTCCATCAGCGCCACCGGCAGCCCCTCCTGACGGGAGCTCAGGGTGAAGACGTCGAACGCCGGCAGCAGTTCGGGCACGTCCGCCCGGGACCCGGCGAAGACCACGCCCTCGCCCGCCGCCGCCTTCAGCTGCTCCTCCAGCGGCCCCGAGCCGATCAGCACCAGCCGGGCCTCCGGCCGCTCCCGCCGCAGCCGCTCGAACGCGGCCAGCAGGGTGGCCTGGTCCTTCTTCGGCGTCATGTTGGCCACCGTGCCGATGACCAACGCCCCCTCGGGCAGACCGAGTTCGGCCCGCGCCGCGTGCCGGGCCGCCGGCCCGCGGGCCGCCCCGCCCAGGTCGGGGCCGTGGTGCACCACGGTCACGAAGTCGCCGGGCCGCCGCCGGGCCGCCGGGATGCTCGCCGCCACCGCGTGCGAGACCGCCACCACCGCGCGGTTGCGCTTGTACGTCAGGGAGTTGGCCCAGCGGGTCTCCCGCCGGTACCGCTCCCAGACGTTGTGCTCGGTGTGCACCAGCACCGGCCGCCGCGAACCCGGGGTGAGCAGGGTGAGCAGCCGGGCGGCGGCCGCCGGGACCGGCATGTGCGAGTGCACCAGGTCGTACCGGCGGGCCCGCAGCAGCGCCCGCAGCCGCAGCGGCCAGCGCCGCCCCGGCCCGAGCAGGTGCACGGTGACCCCGGCCGCCTCCAGTGCCGGCACCAGGGCGTCCTTCCACGGCAGCACGTAGGCCACCTCGACCTCGTACCGCGAACGGTCGGCGTGCCGGGCGCAGTTGACCAGCAGCTGCTCGGCGCCGCCCCGGCCCAGCCCCTTGGCGAGCCAGAGCACCCGGACCTTCCCCCCCTGGTTGGTCACCGCTCCTCGCCCTCCCGCCAGGCCGCCTCGTTCACCGGCTCCGGGCCGCGCCGGGCCCAGGACGGCGAGGCCCGGTGGCGCGGACCTTCGGAGTGCTGCTCCTGCCGGTCCTGCTGCGGCACCGCGGCCTGCGAGGCCGAGGCGGCACCGGCGGCGATCGGGGAGATCAGCCCGTCGCGCTTGCGACGGCCGGAGGTGCCGATCGTGCCGAGCAGCGCCACGCCCGCCACCGGCACGCCGGTGCGGGAGAGCAACTCGCTGACCCGGTCCGCCTGTTCGGGCGTCACGTTGCCCGCCTTGACGGTCACCAGCACCGCGTCGGCGTGCTGCACCAGGTCGTAGGCGTCGTTGGCGTGCAGCAGCGGGGAGCTGTCGATCAGCACGACGTCCGCGTGCCGCCGGGCCCGGCGCAGCACCTCGCCGGCCCGCAGCACCAGCGCGGCCGGGTAGGCCGTGGTGTTGCCGCCGGTGATCAGCCGCACGCCGTCCACGTTGGTCCGCCGGATCAGGTCGTCCAACTCGGTGATCTGCTCACCGCTGAGCAGCTCGGCCATGCCAGGCCCGTCGCCGACCCCGAAGTGCTCGTGCGCCTTGGGGTGCCGGAAGTCGCAGTCCAGCACCAGGACCTCGCGGCCGGTCTCGGCCAGCGCGGCGGCCAGGTTGGCCACCGTCGTGGTGCGCCCGTCGCCGCTGCGGCCGGACATCACCAGGATCACCGGGGCGGGCTGGGCCAGCCGACGGGAGGTCAGCTCGGCCGGGTCGAGGTTGCCGTCGGTCAGCTGCGCGGCCAGCGCCGGCGGGCCGGTCAGCAGCAGGGTGGAGCGCAGTGAGCGGAACGCCTCGGCCCCCGGGTCGGACGGCCGGGCCACCACCAGCGGGTCGCGCAGCCGCCGCAGCCGGGTGGAGAGGTACGGGATCTCGCCGATCACCGGGATGTTGAACGCCTCCTCGGCACCGTTGCGGGTGCGCAGGCGGGTGTCCATCCGGCTGAGCATCAGCGCGGCCACCACGCCGAGCGCCAGGCCCAGCACCACCGCGAGGGTCAGCCGCAGGCCCCGGCTCGGCGAGGTCAGCAGGTTCCCGCCGAGCTCCTTGGCGTCGATCGAGCCCCACTGCTGGACGGCGTCGGTCTGACTGACGGCCTGGAGGTCGCTGATCGCGGTCAGGGTCTTGGTCAGCGAGTTCCGAGCGGCCGTCAGCTGCGGGTCCAGCTTGGGCTGGTCGGCCGGCTTGGCACTGTAGAACTCCTGCTGGAGCTTGTTGACCTGGTCCTGCTGGGTGGCGCGCTGCGCCTCCAGCCGCTTGATCGACTCGCCGGCGCTCTTCGCGGTCTCCTGGCTGTACCCGTTGATGGTGGCCTTCGCGAAGGCCGCCGCGGTGTCCACGCAGCTCTTGCTGGCCGGCCCGGTGACGGTGAACTCGAGCATCGTCGGGGAAGCGGCGGCCACCTTCCGACGGGCCACC
>NZ_JBVJLD010000027.1:85908-114015 GCF_055584905.1 Kitasatospora sp. NPDC088742
AGGCCGCCGCGGTGTCCACGCAGCTCTTGCTGGCCGGCCCGGTGACGGTGAACTCGAGCATCGTCGGGGAAGCGGCGGCCACCTTCCGACGGGCCACCAGGCCCGCCACGTCGGTGGTGCCGAGCTCCTTCGCGGCGGCCGTCGACACGTCCGAACCGGCGGCGTACGAGAGCACCTGGTCGGCCCGGACCGCCTCGCCGGCCCCGGCCACCGGGGTGATGGCGACCTTGCACTGCCATTTCCCGTTGTCGACGGTGTCGCCCGTCGGGGTCAGCAGCAGCCCGATGATCAAGGCGGCCACGGTACAGCCGACCAGCAGTCGCCAGTAACGTCGCAGTACGGTGAAGTGGTTGGCCGGTTCCACCGGTTGGATCCCCTCGCGTTCGTGGTGCATGCGCCGCGCCGGCCGGCCCGGGTCGGGTCCGGGCCGGCTCCGCACGGTCTGCTGGCCGCTCGCCTGGTGGCGTGCAGCGGCGCGGGCC
The DNA here is from genome assembly GCF_055584905.1 of Kitasatospora sp. NPDC088742. Lineage (NCBI taxonomy): Bacteria > Bacillati > Actinomycetota > Actinomycetes > Kitasatosporales > Streptomycetaceae > Kitasatospora > Kitasatospora sp. NPDC088742. The sequence continues at coordinate 86,391 of NZ_JBVJLD010000027.1, forward strand.
CCCACCCCCCAGCGTGGACCCGTCTCCCCGGGCACGATGCTTGCGGCACCTGACGTGCGGCGCAAGCACTTTCGCCAATCTGATGCGCGATCTCGTCCGGGGACCGAGAATCGCCCGTTGCTCAGCCCTTGCCGAGCGATCTCTCGTAGAACTCGACCATCTGCCCGGACACCTGAGTGAGCGTGAACTTCGTCAGGAACCGGGCCCGGGCCGCCTTCACCCGCAGCTGCGCCGCCGAACGGTCCTCCAGCGTCTCCACCAGCGCCCCCGCCAGCGCGGCCGGCCGCTCCGGCGGGACCAGCAGCGCGTAGTCCTCGGACCCCACCGTCTCGCGCAGCGCCGCCACGTCCGCGCAGACCAGCGGGACCCCGACGCCCATCGCCTCCATCGCCGCGCTGCCCAGCCCCTCCCAGCGGGACGGCACCGCGAACGCGTCCACCGCCGCCATCAGGTCGAAGACGTCCGAGCGCGGCCCCAGGAAGCGCACGTTGCCCGCCGCCTCGGCCAGCTCCCGCAGCCGCGGGGTCTCCGACCCCGCGCTGCCCGCCAGCAGCAGCACCGCCTCCGGCTGCCGGGCCCGGACGGCGGGCCAGGCCTCCAACAGCACGTCAAGACCCTTCTGGTACTGCTGCCGTGCGGCCGCCAGCACCACCGGGGTGTGGTCCGAGAGCTCCAGCCCGGCCCGCACCGCGTCCCGCCGCTCCTGGGTCACCGCGCCCAGCAGCTCGGTGTCCCGCCCGCGCGGCACCACGTCGATCCGCTCCGGGTTCACCTTCAGCCGACGGGCCATCACCTCGGCCACGTGCCTGGTCAGCGCGTGGAACCGGCGGGTGCCCTGGGCGGTCGCGGCGTCCACCGCCTGGGCGGCCCGCACCTTCCACGGGCTCAGGCCGCGGGCGTGCAGGTGCTCCGGCCCGTAGGAGGAGTTCACCAGGCTGGAGACCACCGGCGTCCGGGTGGACAGCGCCGCGGCCCGGCCGAGCACGTCCGACTCGTAGAGCGTGGTGTGCACCAGCTCGGGGCGGCGTTCGCGCAGCAGGCGGCGCAGCGCGGCGAACTCGCCGGCCCGGCCCGAGGCGTGCACCCCGAACACCCTCGCCCCCGCCTCGGTCAGCTCCGGCTGGAACCCACCCGGCGACGGCCGCAGGTACGCCACGTCCAGGGTCACCCCGGCCCGCACCAGTTGCGGTGCCATCGCGACCAGGCCCTGCTCGGCTCCGCCGATCCGGCTCAAGCTGTCGATCACATAGAGCACATGCACAGTGGCCCCCCACCCAAACACTGACAGGCGGTCAGCATCCCAGCCCAGGGGCACTCACCGCCACCGAATCCCCATACTGTGAACAGCCTGGGAACCGGAGCGTCCGCAGGCGCAGGGCGGTCACGCCCGGGGCGCGGGGTGCGGGCCGGTGTGACCGTTCACCATTTCTTCGCGAAACGCACGTGCGAGGCCTGCGGCATGTGCCAGGTTGGGCGCCATGGCTGAGCCGAGGGTGTTGCATCTGGTCACTGACCCGCGGGGCCGGGGGGCCCAGAACCTGGCGCGGGACCTGCACGCGGAGTTGCTGCGCAGGGGGGTGCCGTCCACGCTGCGTTCGCTGCAGCCGCACGTCGACGCCCCCGCGCCGTACGACGCCCCGCCGTTGGGCCCGTCCCGCTACCACCCGAGCACGCTGCGGGCGTTGCGCGAGGCGGCCCGCACCAGCGACGTGGTGATCGCGCACGGCTCCAGCACGCTACAGGCCTGCGCCGTGGGCCTGTTCGGCGCCGCGACCCCGTTCGTGTACGTCAACATCGGCGACCCCCGGCACTGGACCGCGAGCCCGGCCCGCCGCCTGCGGGTGGGGGCGTTCCTGCACCGGGCCGCCGCCGTCTCGGCGATCTCGGACGGCGCCCGCGACATCCTGCTGGAGCGCTTCCGGCTGCCCGCGCAGCGGGTCCGCACCATCCCCAACGGCCGCGCCGCAGGCCGCTACCGCCCGGCCGCCGACCAGGCCGAGCGAGCGGCCGCCCGCAAGGAGCTCGGCCTGCCGGCCGAGGGCCCGCTGGTGGCCTGGATCGGCGCGCTGGCCCCGGAGAAGCGGTTGGACGTGGCGCTCGCCGCCCTCGACCGCCTGCCCGACGTCCACCTCGCCGTCGCGGGTGACGGCCCGCTCAAGGGCACCTACCGGCCGCACCCCCGGGCCCACCTGCTCGGCCGCCTGACCGACCCGGCCCCGCTCTACCGGGCCGCCGACGCACTGCTGCTGAGCAGCGACAGCGAGGGCGTCCCCGGCGTGCTGATCGAGGCGGCGCTGGCCGGACTCCCGGTCGCCGCCACCGACGTGGGCTGGGTCGGCGACGTGGTCCTCGACGGCACCACCGGCGCACTGGCCCGCCCGGGGGACCCGGCGGCACTGGCCGAGGCGCTCGGCCGGGTGCTCGGCGGCGACCGCGCCGCGCTCGGCGCGGCGGCCCGCGACCACGCCCTGGCGCGCTTCGACCTGGCCGTGGTGACCGACGCCTGGCAGCAGCTCGTCCACCAGGTGGCCCGGCGGCGCTGACGGACCCTCGGAATCACTTGGTCAAAACCCCGGTCAAGACCGTCGTCGTACCCCTGTCCCGCGGTGCGGCCCGCGCGCATACTGACCCGACGGTTCCGCCACCTCGGCGGCCGCAGACGGGGGGCGTCATGGCAGTCCTGGCGATCCTGGTGGGCCTGGGCCTGGTGGCCCTGCTCGGCAGCGTCCGGGTGGTCCAGCAGTACGAGCGCGGCGTGGTGTTCCGGCTCGGCCGGGTCTCGGGGGAGCCCCGGAAGCCGGGGCCGACCCTGCTGATCCCGCTGATCGACCGGATCCGCAAGGTCAACATGCAGATCATCACCATGCCGGTGCCGGCCCAGGAGGGCATCACCCGGGACAACGTCTCGGTCCGGGTGGACGCGGTGGTCTACTTCCGGGTGGTCGACCCCGTCCGGGCGACGGTGGACGTGCAGAACTACGCCTTCGCGATGTCCCAGGTGGCGCAGACCTCGCTGCGTTCGGTCATCGGCAAGAGCGAGCTGGACGACCTGCTCTCCGGCCGGGAGGGCCTCCACCGTGGCCTGGAGCTCATGCTGGAGAGCCCGGCCGTCGGCTGGGGCGTGCACATCGACCGGGTGGAGATCAAGGACGTCGCGCTGCCCGACTCGATGAAGCGCTCGATGGCCCGTCAGGCCGAGGCCGACCGGGAGCGCCGGGCCCGGATCATCACCGCCGACGGCGAGTTCCAGGCGGCGGCCAAGCTGGCCGAGGCGGCCCGGACGATGGACGAGACCCCGTCGGCGATGCAGCTGCGCCTGCTCCAGACGGTGGTCGAGGTGGCGGCCGAGCAGAACTCCACCCTGGTGCTGCCCTTCCCGGTCGAGCTGCTGCGGTTCTTCGAGCAGGCCGCCGCCCGCCCGGAGCCCAGGGACTGACGGACCGTCACCGCCCGTCGCGTCACCGGTTGGGCCGTCCGGGCGAAGAATCCGCCCGGACGGCCCGTCGGCTCGCCCGGCCCGGCGGGGCCTGGAAGCATCGGCGGACGTGAAGCAGCTGATCCGCACCGCCGTCCTGGCCACCGTCGCCGCCGGACTGCTCGCCCCCGCCACGGCCGGTCAGGCCACCGCCGCCCCCGAGGTTCCGCACGAGGGAGGGTACGTCGGCCGGGTCGACAACCCGGGCCCGATCCGCGCGGTCAAGCAGGAGGCGGTCGAGTTCTTCTGGTACGACTGCTACCACTCGCGCCAGCTCGAACTCCCGCTGGAGCGCTGGGCGCAGAAGCACGACTCGGCCGTGAAGCTGCGCCGGGTGCCGGCCGTCTGGGCCGGGTCGCCCGAGGAGACCGCCCAGAAGGGCCACGCGCGGCTGTTCTACACCCTGGAGAAGCTCGGCCAGGTGGACCGCCTCCAGGTCGCCGCCTTCAAGGCGGTCAACGAGCAGGAGCAGGACGTCACCACCGAGGACACCGCCGCCGCCTGGGCCGGGACGGTCGGCCTGGACACCGCGGCGTTCCGGGCCGCCTACCGCTCCGCCGAGGTGGCCAAGCTGACCGAGGAGGCCTCGGGCCTGATGGCCAAGTACAAGGTCGACGAGCTCCCCACCGTCTTCGTCAACGGCGACCGGGTCAAGCCCAGCCTGAACGGCGGTGTCGAGGGCATGCCCGACGCCCTGGACCAGCTGGTCGACTGACCGGAAGCAGTCGCCATGGAGCCGGGACGGTCACCGTCCCGGCTCTTCTTCACGGATCCGCCCCCTGGCTCGCACACTCTGTGCCAGAGTGTGCGCTGCGGCCGAACCGGACCGGGGAACTCCCCTGGCGGCGGCCGGTATCACTCGGCACCGGAGAAGGCGGGGTTCCGTGGGGGGACAACGCGCGCAGGTCCTCGATCAGCGCGACAACCAGACTGAGGCCCGGCGGCCGGGGGCCGAGGGTCCCCCGCCAGAGTTGGTCTTCAAGCGGCGGCTCCGACCGGCCCAGGTGGCCCGGGAGCTGCTGGGGGCACGCGAGTTGGTGCGCGCCCTGGCCGAGCGCGACCTGCGCGCCCGGTACAAGCAGGCGGTGCTCGGCTTCGCCTGGGCGGTGCTCACGCCGCTGGCGCTGTGCGCCATCTTCACGCTGGTCTTCCAGCGGGCGGTCAAGATCGACACCGGCGGGGTGGCCTACCCGCTGTTCGCCTACGTCGGCCTGATCGTCTGGCAGTTCTTCAGCAACACCATGAACCAGGGCGCGCTGAGCCTGGCCAACAACCTCAGCCTGCTGAACAAGGTCTACTGCCCGCGCGAGGTCTTCCCGCTGGCCACCATGCTGGTCGCCAGCGTCGACATGCTGATCGGCATCGGCGTGCTCGGCCTGCTCTTCCTGATCTTCTGGACGGCGCCGGCCGCCACCTTCTTCTGGGTGTTCCCGCTGCTGCTGATCCAGGTGGCCTTCACCTACGGCGTGGCGCTGGTGCTCTCGGTGGCCGTGGTCTACCTGCGCGACGTCCGGCACCTGCTGCCGATCATCACGCAGATGGGCGTCTTCGCGACCCCGGTCGCGTACCCGCTCTCGCAGATCCCGCAGAAGCTCCAGGAGGTCTACGTGGCCTTCAACCCGCTGGGCGCGGTGATCGAGGGCTACCGCCGGGCGCTGCTGCACGGCCAGGCCCCCGACCTCACCCTGACCGGGATCGCGGCCGTCAGTTCGCTGGTGGTGCTGTGCGGCGGCTACCTGGTGTTCAAGAAGCTGGAGACGGGGATCGCCGATGTCGCGTGAGCTGACGAGCAAGGACCTCCCGCTGGGCACCATCCGCACCGAGCACGTGTGGAAGCGGTTCAAGGCGGACCAGCAGCGGATGCTGCTGCGCGACAAGGTCGAGCAGGTCACCCGGAAGCTGCGCGGCGGCCGGGGCGAGGACTGGCGCTGGGCCCTGCGGGACATCAACATGCACATCGAGCCGGGCGAGGCGGTCGGCCTGATCGGCTCCAACGGCTCCGGCAAGTCCACCCTGCTGAAGATGCTGACCAGGGTCATGTACCCGTACGGCGGGGTGATCGACGTGCGCGGCCGGATCGGCGCGCTGATCGAGATCCGGGCCGGCATCCACCCGGACCTGACGGGCCGGGAGAACATCTACCTGTTCGGCGCGTTGCTCGGTCTGAAGCGCCGTGAGGTCGCCGGACGCTTCGACGACATCGTCGAGTTCGCCCGGCTCGGCGGGGCGATCGACCGTCAGGTGAAGTACTACTCCTCCGGCATGCAGATGCGCCTGGGCTTCGCGGTGGCCGCGTACCTGGAGCCGCACGTGCTGCTGGTGGACGAGGTGCTGGCGGTCGGCGACGCGGTCTTCCAGCAGCGCTGCCTGGACCGGATGCGCGAGGTGGCCGAGCAGGGCACCACCATCGTCTTCGTCTCGCACGACCTCCCCGCGGTGGAGTCGATCTGCCGCCGGGGCATCTGGCTGGAGCAGGGCACCGTCCGGGTGGACGCCGGGATCAAGGACGCGCTGGCCGGCTACCGGGACTCCATCGAGGCCCAGTCCGAGTCCACCGCCCGGGTCGGCGAGCCGCTCCAGCTGCTCAAGCACTCGATGGTCGGCGAGGGCCGGGAGAACCTCACCACCGACGAGCCGATGACCGTCGAGCTCACCCTCGGCGGCGAGTACCGCGGCGACGCCACCCTGCACCTCGGCGTCAGCGAGGGCACCTCCAGCCCGATCTTCCAGATCAGCCACGAGATCCGGCTGAACGGCGAGGACCACCAGGTCGCCTGCGTGATCCCCAACCTGCCCCTCCCGCGCGGGAGGTACACCCTGTGGGCGGGCGTGTACAGCATCGGCAAGACCGACGGCGGAACGCTCATGAGCTGGCACTCCGTGGGCCAGTTCGACGTCTTCGGACCGATGCTCGACACCCCGCCGCGCGCCGTGGTGCTGGCCGCGCCGGTCTTCGTTCCGCACCGTTGGGAGGAGTGATCCGGTGGCACGACTCCGGGTCCTGGTCCACCTCAACAACCTGGCGCTGGGTGGCGCCCAGTTGAACGCCGTGGACATCGCCCGCACCTTGCGCGACCGCGGGCACCACCCGGTGCTGTTCGCCCAGGGCATCGACGGCCCCGCACCACTCGTCGACCTGGCCGCCTCGTACGACCTCGAACTGGTCGTCGCGGGCGGCCCCGACACCCCGAACCGGGCGGTCCGGCAGCGGCTCACCCGGGTCGCCGAGGAGCACGGCAGCCAGCTGGTCCACGCCTGGGAGGTGCGGGCCTCCCGCAACTCCTTCTTCGGCCCCGGCCGCCTCGGCCGGATCCCGGTGGTCACCACCTTCTACGGCATCCGGATGCTGCGCGGCCTGCCCAGGCACCAGCCCCTGGTGCTCGGCCTCGGCGCGATGATGGGCGAGGGGCGGGCCTTCGGCCACCGCGACGTGCGGCTGATCGAACCCCCCGTCAACACCCTCACCGACGCACCCGGCGCGGTGGACGGCGAGGAGTTCCGCAAGGAACACGGCATCGCCGACGACGAGTTGCTGCTCGCCATCGTCACCCGGATGGTGCCCGACCTGGAGAAGGACGAGGGCGCGGTGCTCACCGCCCGCGCCGTGCGCGAGCTGGCCGACCCCCGGGTCCGGCTGATCGTGGTCGGCGCCGGCCCCAGCCTGGACCGGATGCGCGCGGTGGCCGCCGAGGTCAACGGCGACCTGGGTCGTCAGGCGGTGCTCGTCCCCGGGCAGTTGGCCGACCCCAGACCGGCCTACGAGGCCGCCGACGTGGTCCTCGGCATGGGCGGCTCCGCCCTGCGCGGCCTCGCCTTCGGCAAGCCCGTGGTGGTGCACGGAGCGGACGGCTACACCGCCCTGCACGAGCCCGGACCGCTGGTCGAGCCGCACGCCTCCCGCTGCATGTACGGCTTCGGCGACGGCACCCGCCGCCCCGAGGTGCTCGCCGCCCAGCTGAGACCGCTGCTGGACGACCCCGCGCTCCGCGCCTCGCTCGGGAGTTGGGGCCGGGAGTGGGTGGTCGGCCGGTTCTCCCTGGACAGCATCACCACCGCCTTCGAGCAGCTCTACGGCGAGGTCGTGGCGGCCCCGCCCGGGCCGTCCAGCTGGTTCCGCGACCTGGAGCAGATGACCAGGTTCGAGTACAGCAAGCCCACGGCGCTGCGGATGCTCGGCCGCTGACCGCAATTCGCTGGACGCGGGCCCTTCCGTCCGACTGGGATGGGCCCATGGCCCCACGCATGCACACGGACGAGTTCGACACCGACCCCGGCCTGGTACTGAAGCTGATCGACGATCAGTTCCCGCACTGGGCCGGACTCGCGGTCACCCCCGTCCGCTCCGCCGGCACCGACAACGCGATGTACCGCCTGGGCGAGGAGCTGGTGGTCCGGCTTCCCCGCATCCCGGGTGCCGTCCCCGACGTGGCCAAGGAGCAGCACTGGCTCCCGCTGCTGGCCCCGCACCTCCCGCTCACGGTCCCCGCCCCGGTGGGCGCCGGCGCCCCCGGCCCGGACTTCCCGTACCCCTGGTCCGTCCAGGCCTGGCTCCCCGGCGCCAACCTCTTCGACCACCCCGTCACCGACCTCGCCGCCCTCGCCCAGGACCTGGCCGCGTTCGTCGTGGCCCTGCGCTCCGTCCCCCTCCCGGGCGGCCCCGCCGGCTACCGGGCCGGCCCGCTGGGCTCGCGCGACCGGGAGGTCCGCGCCGCCGTCCGCTCGCTGGACGGCCTGATCGACCCGGCCCCCGCCCTCGCCGTCTGGGAGGAAGCCCTCGCCGCCCCCGCCTGGTCCGGCCCCCCGGTCTGGACCCACGGCGACCTGCTCCCCGGCAACCTGCTGACCCGTCAGGGCCGTCTCACCGCCGTCATCGACTTCGGCTGCAGCGGCGTCGGCGACCCCGCCTGCGACCTCCTCCCCGCCTGGACCCTCCTCGACGCGGCCACCCGCCCCCTCTTCCGCACCGCCGCCACCCCCGACGACGCCACCTGGCTCCGCGCCCACGGCTGGTCCCTCGCGTTCGCCCTCCCCGCCTGGGCCGAGTACCGCACCACCAACCCCACCCTGGCCGCCATCGCCCAACGCACCGTCACCGAGGCGATCAGCCCGGGGGCGTGAGGGACACCGGGGGCGCGAGGAACTGCGCCAATCGGAAGGCGGCCCAGTATGAGGTCGGGGCAGGCGAGCCAGTTGCACGTGCTGCCGTTCCCCTGCGCGCCCCGCGGCGGAGCCGCAGATCGACAGAGCCCCGCGCCCCCGGGTTACCGCAGTGCGAGCGTGACGAAGCCGAGGGTGCCCCGGTAGCCGTTGAGCCAGGCGTCGCGGTGCTCGGTGGCGGTGGCCAGGGCCTCGGCGGCGTCCGGGTGTTCCGGGTGGCCGAGGGCCCACTCCGTCAGGGAGCCGGTCCAGGACCACTCGTAGGCGTCCCACTCGGCCAGGGAGGAGACGTGGCCGTCGACCGGCGCCCAGCCGGCCTCCGTCACCTGGGCGAGCACCCCCGCGAGATCGGTGTAGTCCTCGGGGACGGCGCCCAACCCGGCCAACGCGGCGGCGTCGGGCTCCCGTTCCCAGAAGCAGTCCCCGACCACCGCGATCCCGCCCGGCGCCACCAGCCCCCGCACCGCCTCCAGCGTCGGCGCCCATCCGCCGAAGGCGTGCGTGGCCCCCACGCTCAGCACCACGTCGAACGGCTCCTTCGCCGCGAACTCCCGGGCGTCCTGGTGGTGCAGCCCGATCCGCCGTGAGACCCCGAGGGCCTCGGCCCGCTCCCGGGCCCGGCCGAGCGCGGCGTCGTCCAGGTCGACCCCGACCGCCCGCAGGCCCGGCTCGGCGGCCAGGGCCCGCAGCAGCCACGTGCCCTCCCCGCACCCGAGGTCCAGCAGCCGCCCCGAGGCCCTGCCCCGCAGGGCCCGGTCGAGCAGCCGCCGCACCGACTCGTCGGAGAGCGGGGCGGCGATCGGGTGGTCGGAGTGCGTGATGCGGAAGCGCAGTTGACGGTCCATGGGATCAGTCTGTCCGCGCCTGTTCGTCCGCCGCCAGGGGTTTGCCGTAGGTGCGGCCCTTCCACGCCGCGCCGCGCCCGCGCCAGTGCTGCACCGCCGAGTCCACCGTCATCAGCAGGTACAGCAGCGCCGTGAACGGCAGCAGCACCGCCGCCCACACCGGCTGCCCGTAGTACCGCACCATCGGCAGGTACGTCCCCGCCATCAACGCCCAGGCCAGCCCGCCGCACAGCCTGGCGGCCCCGTCCCCGGCCAGCAGGGCCACCGGCGGCACCAGGTACACCAGCGAAAGCCCCGCCACCGTCCCGGCCAACAGCCAGACGGAGTGCCGCAGTTGGGCGTACGCGCTGCGCGACACCATCCGCCAGAGCGGCCCCAGCCCGGGGTACGGCCGGACGCTGTCCACCGCCTCGGCCAGCCCCAGCCAGGTCCTCCCGCCGCCCCGCTTCACGGCCCGCGCCAGCGAGACGTCGTCGATCACCGCCCCCCGGATCGCCGCGATGCCGCCGGCCCGCTCCAGCGCCTCCCGCCGCACCAGCGAACAGCCGCCCGCCGCCGCCGCGGTCCGGGCGCCGGGCCGGTTGCTCCAGCGGAAGGGGTACAGCTGCGCGAAGAAGTACACGAAGGCCGGCACCACCAGCCGCTCCCACCCGGTGGCCACCCTCAGCCGGGCCATCTGCGAGACCAGGTCCAGGCCGTGCCCCTCGGCGGCGGCGACCAGGGCGGCCAGCGAGCCCGGCCCGTGCGCGATGTCCGCGTCGGTGAGCAGCAGGTACTCGGCCTCTCCGGCCTGCTCGACGCCGTGCCGCAGGGCCCAGAGCTTGCCCGTCCAGCCGGGCGGCAGCGGGGGAGGGGTGGTGACGGTCAGCGGCAGGCCGCCCGCCGCGCCCAGCCGCCGGGCCAGTTCGCCCGTGCCGTCCGTGCTGTGATCGTCGATCAGCACCACCCGGGCCGGCCCCGGGTACCGCTGGGCCAGCACGCCCGGCAGCGAGGCGGGCAGCACCTCGGCCTCGTCCCGGGCCGGGACCAGCACCACCACCGAGGGCCAGCGCCGCGGTTCTACCAGCGATGGCTCCACCCCAGGCGGCAGCCGCTGGTCGGTCCGCCAGAAGAACCCCTGACCGACCGTCAGCCACACCCATGCGGCCAGGGACACCACCGAGAGCCACAGCAGTACCGTCACCCTCGGCAGTCTGCCACCGGGGCAGGGTTCAGGAGCGGACCGCCACCGGATCGGTCTCGCCCGCGGCGAGCCCGGGGATGCCGTCGATGCTGGCGCGGTTGTGCTTGGCGCGGTAGTCCCGCATCTCCTGGACGTCCTGCCGCAGGGCCCAGCGGTCCAGCGTGCTGCGGTCCTCCTCCAGGGACATCCGGGGGACGCCCCAGCCGCAGGAGTCGGAGATCCGGTCGCAGTCGACGACGATGACCGACCGCACCCCGGGGTGCGGCCCGAACCGGGCGAGCAGGTCCGGGAATTCGGCGTCGTGCGGGGTGACCACCCGGCCCGTGCCGTAGAGCCGGACGATCAGCGCCCGCCGGCCGAAGCTGCAGAACATCAGGGTGATCCGGCGGTTCTCCCGCAGGTGGGCGACGGTCTCGATGCCGCTGCCGTCCAGGTCGAGGTAGGCCACGGTGCGGTCGTCGATCACCGTGAACGTGTCGCCGTAGCCCTTGGGGGAGACGTTCACGCGGCCGCCCTCGGCGGGGGCGGTGGCCACGAAGTACATCGGCTGCTTCTCGATGAACGTACGCAGGTCGGAATTCAGCTGTTCGTACACTCTGCCCATGGTGAGTCCGTCCTCGAAGCGGCCGGATGGCCAAGACCCGGAATGGCTGGGGATAAAGGGGTGCCATTCCATGGAGGGAAGAGGAAGGCGCAGCGCGCACGACTCGGCACCGCCCCCCGCGGTCGGCCGGGTCAGCCTGCCAGCCGGTCCGCCGGTGCGGCAAGGGATGCCGGTGAGTGTTCGAATGATGAGATGTCAGTTCGCCTCGGCGCCGGGCCCGTTGGCTGCTCGGCCGGGGCCCGTGGGCTTGAGTTGGTCTAGACAAGCCTCCGGACGGCTTGCTAGCTTGCTCGACGGAAGCTGATCAACCAACGGGGGCTGCTCGGCGATTTCCGTGAACTCGACCGTCCGCTGACTGAGACGCGGTCCTTTCGGTCGAACCGTGCACCTGTCGCGCCGTGAGCAGCCTCATAAAGGCCGTTGTGGCGCGCTTCCGGAAGTCTCCTGACACCGACCCGCGATTCTCTCCCACATTTCTCCACACTTCCCGCGCGCTCCGCCCGGGAGGGGATTCGTCGTGTCCATCCGAGGTGTTCGATGACGATTTCACCCGTTACCCACCTACGTACCGAAACGGTGCGTTTCCAGGGCCTGCGTTCGGGGGCCCAGCCCCTCACCTGGGGGCAGCACGCCATCTGGAAGTCCATCAAGTGGCTCGGGAAGGACGACCACTACTTCAACATCCCCCGGGCCCTGCCGGTCCCGGAGGGCCGTACCACCGGGCAGCTGGTGGCGCTGGTGGGCGAGCTCGTCCGACGGCACGAGGCGCTGCGCACCACCTTCGCCGAGGAGCCGGCCGGCCCGGGCCAGCGGGTCCTCGGCGAGGGCGAGGTGCGGGTGGAGGTGCTCTCCGCCGAGGAGGGCCCCACGCATGCCCAAGCCCTGGCCCACGCCCAGCAGTTGGCCGACGTCTCGTTCGACCACGCCACCGAGTTCGGCATGCGCTACGCGGTGCTGGAGCGGGCCGGACGGCCCGTCTGGCTGCTGCTGGTGGTGTCCCACCAGGCCACCGACTTCTTCGGGATCCGCGTCCTGGAGCGGGAGTTCGCCGAACTCGCCGGCGGCGGAGAGCTCGCGCCGGTGGACTGGTTCCCGCTCGACCAGGCCCGCTTCCAGCAGGAGGGCGAGGGGGTGGCCCGGGGCCTCGCCTCGCTGGACCACTGGCGGCGCACGCTCACCAGGGTGCCGCGCTCGCACTTCGACCTGCCGGGGCGGCCCGGGGCCGGGGAGCAGGAGGACCCGGAGCGGTTCGTCCGGCTGCGGCTGGACTCCCCGGCCGCCGCCGTGGCGGCCGAGGCCCTCGCCACCCGGTGCGAGGTGAGCACCGGAACCGTCCTGCTGACGGCCGCGGCGGCGGTGATCGCGGCCCACTCCGGCCACGACACCGCGGTGCTCCAGCTGATCGCGGGCAACCGGAACGAGCCCCGGCTGCGGGGCATGCTGGGCGCCCAGACCGAGAACGCGCTCTTCGTCCTCGGGCTGGCCGGCGGCACCTTCGAGGAGGCCGTCCGCCGCTGCTTCCTGCCCAGCATGTCGGCCTACCGCTACGGCGAGTACCACCCGCCGTCGATGGACCGGGTGCACGCCGAGGTGCAGCACGGCAGAGGGGTCGCGCTCGACCTCTCCTCCTTCTTCAACGACGTCCGGATGAAGGACCGTTGGGAGTCCCTGCCGGAGACCGACGGCTCCCCGGAGCAGCTCCGTGAGCTGGCCGGGCGCAGCACCGTCGAGTTCATCGGGGCCTGGCCGCGGCAGGACGCGAAGTACTTCGTCCACGCGACCTACGCGCCGGACACCCTGCACCTGTACCTGATGGCCGACACCGCCTACCTGCCCCGGCCGGTCATCGAGCGGCTGCTGCTCGCCATGGAGCACCTGCTGGTGGAGAGCGTGCACGGCGCGGTCCCGGTGCGGGAGGCCGCGGAGCCGGCCGTCCGGCCCGCCGGCTGGTCGTTCCTGGACGCCTGCTGGTTCGACCGGGACGCGGTGGCCGAGCTGGTGGGCCGGGCCGCCGGGGGCAAGGCCACCGTCACCGTCACCGAGGACGGCCCGGACGGGCCCCGGCTGCTGGCCGAGGTCGAGACCGACGCCCCCGGCGCCGACCCGGCCGCCCTGCACGAGGCGGTGGTGGCCGCCCTGGCCGGCCGCACCGACGTGATCGCCCCGCACCACTACCGCATCCGCACCACCGGCGGCGAGCCGCGCGCCGAGGGCAGCGGGCGCTAGTGCCGTGCCCGGCACTAGCCACCTGCCCCTGAGGACGACGCCGCCCCGGCCGTCCCCACCACCGAGAAGAGGAACCCGCGCATGTCGTCCGCCCTGCTTTGGGACCGCGAGGTCGAGTCCGCGGTCGAGCGGCTCACCGAAGCCGCCGAGAACGAGTACTACAACCCCTACAAGACCTTCGCGTGGCCCGAGGCGATCGAGCCCGGCGCCAAGTGGATGAGCGACGAGCTGCTCAGCGTCCACGGAACCGGCCTGGCCGAGGAGTTGACGCCGGACCAGCTCCGCGAGCTCGGGCGCTGGGAGAGCGTCAACTTCTACAGCCTGAACGTGCACGGCATCCGGGAGCTGATCCTGGAGGTGGTCAACCGGATCCACCAGCCGGGCTTCGAGGTGCCGACCAAGTTCTTCCACCACTTCGTGGGGGAGGAGAACGAGCACATGTGGTTCTTCGCCGAGTTCTGCCTGCGGTACGGCGGCCGGATCTTCCCCGACCTCACCATGGCCTTCCCGCGCGGGGCCGAACTGTCGGCGGACTTCGAGAACTTCATCGTGTTCAGCCGCATCCTGATCTTCGAGCAGATCGTCGACCACTTCAACGCGAAGATGGCCGCCGACGAGTCGCTGCCGGAGACGATCCGGGCGATCAACCGGATCCACCACCAGGACGAGTCCCGGCACATCGCCTTCGGCTGCCAGCTGGTCCGGGTCTTCCACGACCGGCTGGTGGCCAACGGCGACGCCGGGGAGCTGGCGGCCGCGGCCGAGTACGTCCAGGGGTACATCAACCTGACGCTCCAGCAGCTCTACAGCGTGGAGGCGTACCGCTCGGCCGGCATCGCCGACCCGCTCGGCTTCCGGGCCCGGGTGCTGGCCCGCCCCTCCCGGGCCGAGGCGCACCAGCGGATCGCCGGCCGCACCACCAGCTTCTACCGCCGGATCGGCGTCCTCGCCTGAATCCGTGGGCCCGACCAGCGCGCCCCCACGCTCCCCGACCCGTCGTCAGGAGACCCGCACACCATGACCACCGCACCCACCGCTCCCACCACCGCACCCCACACCCCCACGCTGCGCGACCCCGGCCCGGGCCTGGTCGTGCTGGAGCCGGGCCGGGCCCGGCTCTTCCAGGAGCTCGACCGGCTCTTCACCACCGTCGCCGACCGGCTGTCCGGGCAGCCGGTGCTCGGCCCGCCCCTGCTGCCGGCCGCCTCGCTCGCCCGGCTGGACTACTTCCGCAACTTCCCGCACCTGGGCATCGCGGCCGCCCGCTTCGACGAGGCGGCGGTGGCCGCGCTGTCGGCCGGTGCCGAGGTGGGCGGGCTGCCCGCCGACGCCACCCCCGCCACCGGCTACATGCTGCCCTCCGCCACCTGCTACGGCCTGCTGCTCTCGCTGGAGGGAGCGGAGGTCGGCGAGGGGATCCGGCTGACGGCGGTCGGCCGGTGCTTCCGCAACGAGACCCACTACGAGGGCCTGCGCCGGCTCTGGGGCTTCCACATGCGCGAGGTGCTCTACGTCGGCACCCAGCAGGGAGCCCGTGAACACCTGGACCGTTCCGAGGAGTTGATCCGGGCGCTGGCCGGGAAGCTCGGCCTGGAGCTCGGTTTCGAGCCGGCCAACGACCCCTTCTTCGACAAGGACGGATCGCGGGCCCGGCTGACCAGGCTCGACCCGGTGAAGTACGAGTTCACCGCACCGGACGGCACCGCCATCGCCTCGGTCAACCGGCACCGCAACTTCTTCGGCGAGCGCCTCGCGCTGACCTCCGACGGCGCGACCGCCCACAGCGCCTGCACCGCCTTCGGGGTGGAGCGCTGGGTGCACGCCATGCTGCTGGCCCACGGCGACGCCGAGCGGGCGCTGGAGCGGGTGCTCGCGGCCGGCCGGGAGGAGTGACCCCGCCCGCGCCCGTGAAGCCCCGCAGGACCTGACCCCACGTCACCGACCCACCCACGGAGGTACCCCCATGCAGCGCATCGTCGAGTGGATCCAGCAGAAGAACCCCGAGCTGGACCAGGAGCTGCTGCCGGACACCGACCTGATCGAGGCCCGCCTGATCAGCTCCCTCGACTTCCTGGAGTTCATCTACCTGCTGGAGCAGGTCTCCGGCCGCCCGGTCGACCTCGACCGGGTGACGGTGGACGACTTCCGGACCCTCGCCCTGATCGAGCGCGGCTTCGCCCCGGCCCGAGCCGTCTGAGAGGGACCCGAGTTGACCACCCCCGCACCCGGCGGCCCGCTCGGCCGCCGGGCCCACCGCTGGCTGCCGGTGCTCCGGCTGCTGCCCCGTGCCGGACTGCCGACCGTCACGTTCACCGCCCTGTTCAACGTCGCGCTCGGCCTGCTCCCGCTGGGCTTCGTCTACGGCACCAGCCTCGCGCTGGACCGGCTGCCGGCGGCGCTGCGCTCCAGCACGGGCTGGGGCCCGGTCGCCACCGCCTTCGCCCTGGCGCTCGGCGCGTTCGTGCTCCAGCAGGTGCTGGCCCCGTTCCAGAAGGTGCTCGGCGAGCTGATCGCCCGCCGGGTGGACGGCTACTGCGTCCGCCGGCTGATGGCCCGTTCGGTGGCCGGAGCTCCGCTGGCCGCGCTGGAGGAGCAGCGGACGCTGAACCTGCTCAGTGACACCCGCACCGCCTTCGACCGGGTCACCTCCACCCCCGGCGACGCGGTGGCGGGCACCCTGTCGCTGCTCGCCCGGTACGCCCAACTCGCCGGTGCGGTGGCCCTGGTGGGCGCGGTGCTCGGCCCGCTCGCCGGAGTGCTGGCCGGGCTGACCGCCCTGGTCATCCGGTTCGGCCAGCGCGGTTCGCTGGGCCGCTTCGCCGGGCTGTGGAAGGGGCTGGCGGACGGCCGCCGCGAGCTGGCCTACCTCCGGACGGCCGGCTCCGGAGCGGCGCTGGCCAAGGAGATCCGGGTGCTCGGCCTGATCGGCTGGTTCGTCCGGCGGCACGAGACCGAGAGCCGGGCCTACCTGGACACCCTCTGGGAGGGACGGCGGCGCATCCTGTTCCGGCCGTTCGTGCTCTTCACCCTGGCCGGACTCGCGGGCGGGGCGGGGGTCTTCCTCATCCTGGCCGGGGCCGCCGCCGACGGGCGGCTGAGCCTGCTCGGGCTGGCCCTCGCGCTCCAGGCGGTGCTGATCCCGATGCGCTTCGGGGTGTACTTCCCGGAGAGCGACACCCAGACCCAGTTCGGCGTCCAGGCGTACCACTCGATGCTCGAGTTCGAGCAGCTGGTGGCCGGTCCGGACGAGGACCGGGGCGGCGACGGGGACGGCGCCCCGGCCGGTTCGGGTCCGACCGGCACGGTCCGCTTCGAGCAGGTCGACTTCCACTACGGCGAGGCCGGGCGCCCCGTGCTGCGGGGGCTGGAGCTGGAGCTGCCGGCCGGTACCTCCACCGCTGTGGTGGGCTTCAACGGCGCGGGCAAGACGACCCTGGTCAAGCTGCTCACGGGGCTCTACACCCCGGTCGGCGGCCGGATCACGGTCGGCGGCGCCGAGCTGACCACACGTCAGCAGGCCGCCTGGCAGCGCCGGATCGCGGCGATCTTCCAGGACTACGTCCGCTACGAGCTCACCGCGCGCGACAACATCGTGCTCGGCGCACCGGGCCGGCTGCACGGGGCCGAGTCGGCCGCCGCGGTCGAGCGCGCGGTCGACCGGGCCGGGGCCCGGGAGGTGGTGCGGTCACTGCCGCAGGGCCTGGACACCGTGCTCAGCGCCCAGTACGAGGGCGGCCGCGACCTCTCCGGAGGTCAGTGGCAGCGGCTGGCGCTGACCCGGGCGCTGTACGCGGTGGAGGCCGGGGCCGAGCTGCTGGTGCTGGACGAGCCCACCGCGCAGCTCGACGTCCGGGCCGAGGTGGACTTCTTCGACCGCTTCCTGACCACCACGGCCGGGCTGACCAGCGTGATCATCTCGCACCGCTTCTCCACCGTCCGGCGGGCCGACCGGATCGTGGTCCTGGAGGACGGCCGGGTGGCCGAACAGGGCAGCCACGACGAACTGGTGGCGGCCGGGGGCCGGTACGCCGAGCTCTTCCGGCTGCAGGCCCGCCGCTTCGAGGACGGCACGGGCGAGAACGGCACGGGCGAGGACGGCACCGCAGAGACCGAGGACGTGCGGGCCGGGGACGGCCCCCTGCTGGAGGTGAACGGATGAAGGGCATCGGCGGCACCGCCGCCCTGCTGCTCGGGATGGCGCTGCGCGCCGGCCGGGGACGGCTGTTCGGTTCGATGGCGCTGCTGCTGGCCGGCTACCTGGCGACCCCCGCGGTCGCGCTGGTGCTGCGCGGATTCACCGACGCCGCGCTCGGCCACCACTCCGGCACCGCCGCCCGGCTCGCGCTGGCGGCGATCGTCCTGCTGCTCGCCGAGCTGATGCTCGGTCACTTCGCCCACCTGCTCTACTTCGAGCTCGGAGAGCAGCAGGAGGCCGTGCTCCAGGCCGAGCTGCTGGAGGTGTCCAACGGGACCCAGGGCCTGGAGACCTTCGACAGCCCGGAGTTCGCCGACACGCTGGTGCTGGTGCGGGAGGACCTGCCGCGCACCCGGGCCGCCCTGGAGGCCCTGCTCCAACTCGGCGGCCTGGCCGTGCAGACCGTGGTCACCACGGTCATCCTGGCCACCCTCGACCCGTGGATGCTGCTGCTCCCGCTGGCCGCCGTCGCCCCCGTGCTGCTCGGCCGCCGGGCCCAGGACCGGGTGGAGACGGCCAAGGAGCGGGCCGCCCCGAAGATCCGGCTGACCAGGCACCTGCTCACCCTCGGCACCACCGCCGCGACGGTCAAGGAGCTGCGCCTGTGCGGCACCGAGGAGGAGCTGCTGGCCCGGCACCGGGCCGGCTGGCAGGCCACCAGCGCGGAGCTCCAGCGCGGTCACCTGCGGGGCGC
This sequence comes from Kitasatospora sp. NPDC088742, assembly GCF_055584905.1. Taxonomy (NCBI): domain Bacteria; kingdom Bacillati; phylum Actinomycetota; class Actinomycetes; order Kitasatosporales; family Streptomycetaceae; genus Kitasatospora; species Kitasatospora sp. NPDC088742. The sequence goes on from NZ_JBVJLD010000027.1 coordinate 104,770, forward strand.
CCTGCTGCGCGCCGCAGGGCAGTTGGTCTTCGCGGTGGTCTACGGCGGCGCCGTGCTGCTGGTGCTGCGGCAGGCGGCCGACGGCCGGGCCGGGGCCGGTGACGTGGTGCTGGTGATCACCCTGGCGGTGCAGGTCAGCGTCCAGGTGGCCAGCGCCCTCGGGCTGCTGACGGTCCTTCAGGGCGCCGGCCGGATGGCCGGCCGGATGGCGGAGCTGCGCCGCCGGGCCACCGCGATGGTCCGCCCCGGCGGCGGGTCGGCGGTGCCCGGCCGGCTGGAGCGGGGCATCCGCTTCGAGTCGGTGGGCTTCGGCTACCCGGGCAGCGACCGCCCGGTGCTGGACGGGCTCGACCTGCTGCTCCCGCCCGGCTCCACCGTCGCGCTGGTCGGCGAGAACGGGGCGGGCAAGAGCACCCTGGTCAAGCTGCTCTGCGGGCTCTACCAGCCCACCAGCGGCCGGATCCTGGTGGACGGGGTGGACCTGCGGGACCTCTCGGCCGAGCAGTGGTCGGCCCGGGTCGCGCCGCTGTTCCAGGACTTCGCCCGGCTGGAGCTGCTGCTCCGGGAGAACGTCGGGGTCGGCGCGCTGGCGGCGCTCGACGACGACTCCGTGCTCACCGCGGCGCTGGCCCGGGCCCGGGCCGAGAAGATCGTCGGCCAGGTGCCGGGAGGGCTGGACGGGCTGCTCGGCCGCAGCTACGGCGACGGCGCCGAGCTCTCCGGCGGGCAGTGGCAGACCCTCGGCCTGGCCCGCTGCCTGGTCCGGCCGGAGCCGCTGCTGATGCTGCTCGACGAGCCGGCCGCCGCGCTGGACGCCGCCGCCGAGGCCGCGCTGTTCGAGCGCTTCGGCGACTCGGCGGGACGGGCGGCCCGCGAGCGGGGAGCCGTCACGCTCTTCGTCTCGCACCGCTTCTCCACCGTCCGCTCGGCCGACCTGATCGTGGTGCTGGAGCACGGCCGGGTGTTGGAGTCCGGCAGCCACGCCGAGCTGATGGCCGGCCGGGGCACCTACCACGAGCTGTTCGAACTGCAGGCCCGCGCGTACCGCTGACACCCACTCATCTCATCCACGGAGGATCGACCGACCATGACCCGCGACGAGTTCTACACCGAGTTCACCACCCTGCTCCAGGAGGTCAAGCCCTTCGAGGGCCCCGAGCCGGAGCCCACCAGCCGGCTCTGGGAGGAGGGGTACGTCGACTCGCTGGCGCTGCTCGACATCGTCAGCTACCTGGAGGACCTGGCCGGCCACGAGATCGACCTCTCCGGCGACGCGATCACCAACTTCTACACCATGCGGGCGATGTACGACGGCTACCTGGCCGCGGCCGGCTGACGGCGGCACGGAGGAGAGAACGATGGATACGGACACGGACGTCCTGGTGGTCGGAGCCGGGATCGCCGGACTCACCACCGCGGCGCGGCTGTTGGCGCTAGGCCTGCGGGTGACCGTGGTCGAGCGGGAGGCCGAGGTCCGGGCGGCGGGGGCGGGCATCATGCTGCACCCCAACGCGCTGGCCCACCTGGACCACCTCGGCCCGGAGCTGTACGCCACCGGCACCGGGATCGTCCGCCAGGTCACCACCGACCCCGACGGCACCGCCACCACCCTGGACTGGGCGGAGGTCTGGGGCGGCACCCGGCTGCCGCTGGCGGTGCAGCGCATCCGGCTGGCGGAGCTGATGCTCCGTCACCTCCCGGCGGGCACCGTCCGCTGGTCGGCCGAACCGGTCGCCCTGCACCAGCACCCCGGCCACGTGGACGTGGAGTTCGCCGACGGGGAGCGCGGCCGGTACGGCGTGGTGATCGGTGCGGACGGGGTCAACTCCCGGGTCCGCCGGACCGAGGTGGACCCGTCGGCCGCACCCCGGTACCTCGGCCACGTCTACTGGCGCACCACGGTGCCCTCGCTGGCGCCGTTCGACTTCGACGACTGGCGGATCTGGCGGGCCGGCGGCCACTTCTTCGGCGGCATGCCGATCGGGGGCGGGCGCCACCACGTCTTCCTCCAGGCCGACCTGGAGCACCCGGTCCGGGTGCCCGAGGACCTGGCCTACGCCGAGATGGCCGCGTTGGCGGCGACGATGGGCCCGCAGGTGACCGCGCTGGTCGCGGCGCTCGACCCGGCCGGCGCGTACAACGTCCGCCCGGCCCTCGGCCTGGGCGTGCAGCGCTGGGTGAACGGGCGGGTCGCGCTGCTCGGGGACTCGGCGCACTCCTTCTCGCCCGCCACCACCCAGGGCGGTGCGATGGCGATCGAGGACAGCGCGGTGCTGGCCGAGGAGTTCGCCCGCTCCGGCCCCGGCCCCCGGGCCCTGGCCGACTACGAGGCCCGGCGGCTGCCCCGGGTCCGGGACTTCTCCCGGCTGGCCCGGCTGCACGGCGTGCTCTCCTCCAGCGTCCAGCACGGCCTCGCCCCGGCGGTGGCGCCCGGCGCCGCGCCGCGCCCGGCACCGAGCCCGACCGCCTGGTTCCGGCGGCTGTACCGCCCGCTGATGGAGACGGCCTGACGGCCGCTCACCCCCGCCTTCCGTCCGTCCCAGCCCAGAGGAGAGCCCGATGACCGGCCCGTCCGGCCAGCCCGCCAGCATGATCGCCGGAGCGGTGCGCCCGCTCGACGCCCACAGCACCGTCGAACTGATCCGCCGTCAGGCGGTGCGGCGCGGCGACGCCACCGCCCTGGTGCACGGGGACCGCAGCTGGAGCTACGCCGAGCTGTGGCGGTGGAGCGCCGCGCTCGCCGACCTGCTCGCGGAGGCCGGCGTCACCCCCGGCAGCCGGGTGCTGCTCTGGGCCGACCGCACCCCGGCCACGGTGGCCGCCGCGCTCGCGGTGATGAGCCTGCGCGCCGCTTACGTGCCGCTCGACCCGGTCTTCCCGGCCCAACGGGTGCGGGCCGTGGTCGAGGCCGCCGACCCGGTCCTGCTGCTGCACGACTCGGCGGCGGCGACCATCGGCCCGCCCGAGGTCGCGGTGCCCGCCGTGGACCTGGCAGCCCTGCCCGCCCTCGGCGGCGCCCCGCGCGAGCGTCTGCTGCCGGAGCGTCCGTTGCCAGAGCCCGGCGACCCGGCCTACGTGATCTTCACCTCCGGCTCGACCGGCGCCCCCAAGGGCGTGGTGATCGAGCACGGCTCGCTCGCCAACTACGTGCAGTGGTGCGGATCGGTCACCGGCCTGGCGGCCGGAGCGGGCAGCCCGCTCTTCGGCAGCCTCGGCTTCGACCACGCGATCACCTCGCTCTGGCCGGCCCTGGCCCACGGCAGCCGGCTCACCCTGTTCGCCGGGGTCTGGGACCAGCAGGCGCTCTTCGAGGGCGCCGGGCAGCCGTACGAGCTGCTCAAGGTGACCCCCTCGCACCTGCGCTTCTTCGAGCGGACCGCCCGGCCCGACTACCGCCGCACCACCCGGCTGCTGATGTTCGGCGGCGAGGCGCTGGACCCGGCCCTGATCACCGGGATCGGCGAACGCCTGGACGGCGTACGCCTGATGAACCACTACGGGCCGACCGAGGCCACCGTCGGCTGCTGCTTCAACCTCTTCGACCCGGCCGCCGTCCAGGGGCTGCCGAGCGTGCCGATCGGCCGCCCGATCTGGAACACCCGGGCCTACCTGGTGGACGATCAGCTCCGCCCCGCCCGGCCGGGGGAGGCGGCCGAACTGGTCATCGCCGGGGCCGGCGTGGCGGCCGGCTACCTGGGCCGCCCGGAGGCCGGGAGCAGCTTCCTGGACGAGGCCGAGCTGGGCGGCCCGGCCGGCCGGGCCTACCGGACCGGTGACCGGGTCGAGCTGCTGGCCGACGGGAAGCTGCTCTACCTCGGCCGCGGCGACAGCCAGTTCAAGGTCAGCGGCTACCGGATCGAGCTGGGGGAGCTGCGGCGGCACACCCTCACGGTGCCCGGGGTGGCGGACGTCGCCTTCGGCGTGCTGCCCGGCGCGGTGGAGAGCCTGGAGGCGCTGCTGGTGCTGGCGCCCGGCGCGGCCGGCTCGCCCGAGGCGGAGCAGGGCGCCGTCCGCGCGGTGCGCGCCTCGCTGGCGGCGGCGCTGCCCGCAGCCCTGGTGCCGCGCCGGATGCGGGTGGTCCCGGAGCTGGTCCTCAACGCCAACGGCAAGTGCGACCTCGCGGCGACCCGGGCCGCCGCTGCCACCCTCCGTACGGAACAGGAGATCTGATGCCCACACAGCTGTACCTCTCCGCCATCGCGGTCGAACTCGGTGACCCCGTGCCGCTGGCCGAGCTCTCCGGCGACCCCGCGCTCACCGAACGGCTCCCGGCCCTGGCCGAGGGCGGGATGGTGCACTGCCGGGTCTCCGGGAGGACGGTGACCGAGCTCGCCGCGGCTGCCGCCCGGGCCTCGCTGGCCGGCGCCGACGGCGGCCCGGTGGACGCCGTCGTCCATACCACCGACTCGCCCTACGAGCAGACCGCCACCAAGGACCTCTGGCAGCTGCTCGCCGCGGCCGGCCTGCCGCAGGTCCCCGGCGTGGTGGTCGGCGGCAGCGCCTCGGCGAACCTCGCGCCCGCCCTGCGCACCGCCCACGGCCTGCTGGCCGCGGAGCAGTTGGGCGCCGTCCTGGTGGTCACCGCCGACCGGATCACCGACGCCACCCGCTACCAGCCGGTCGGGGTCACGGTGCTCAGCGACGGAGCGGCCGCCTGCCTGGTGAGCGCCGAGCCGCTCGGCCCCGGGTACCGGCTGCTGGCGTCCGCGACCGTGGTCCAGGCGGACGCCGAGGAGGTCAGCAACTCGATCAAGGCGGCCAGTCTGGTCCGGGACGGCGTCACCAGGGCCCGGGCCGAGCTGGACCGGCGGCTGGCCGAACCCGGCCGCCCGTTCCGCCACCTGGTGACCGGTCACTACAGCCTGGCCACCCGCACCTTCCTGTCCCGGCTCTGCGGCGTGGACCTGACGACCGGTCACGTGCCGGAGGTGGCCGGGGTGGGGCACGCCTTCTCGGTGGACCTGCTCGCCGGGCTCGCCGCGATCCAGCGGCAGAAGCTGGTGGACCCGGGGGACCGCGTGCTGGTGCTCGCGACCAGCCCGCGCTCCTGGTCGCTGCTGGCCTTCGAGTACACCGAAGGATGACCGGCCCCGTCCTGGTGCGCCACGTCGACCTCGACGCCTGCGGCGACGGCCCGGCCCAGCGGCTCCTGCTCGACCAGGAGGAGCTGGCCGCGCTGGGCCGGATCGCCGTGCCGCGCACCGCGGTCCGGTACGTCGCGGCGCACGCCGCGCTCCGGCTCACGGTGGCCCGGTTCTGCGGCGTCCCGCCGCGCCGGGTCCGCTGGGGCCGGGGCCCGAACGGCCGCCCGCTGCTGCTGGCGCCGGACCCGGAGGTCCGGGCGAGCCTGAGCCACGCGGGCGGCCGCGCCCTGATCGCGGTGGCCCGGGGCCGGGACATCGGGGTCGACCTCGAGGACGGCGGTGCCCCGGCGGTGCTCCCGTCCGCACTGCACGGGACGGCCTTCGGCCCGGGCGGCTTCCGGGCGGCCTGGACCAGGATGGAGGCCTGCGTGAAGGCCTCGGGCGGCCGGCTCACCGACGGGGTGGACCTGCTGCGGGAGCCGCCCGGCGTGGTCCGCGCCGGCCGCGGGCCGCTGGCCGGAACGGTCTGGTACGTCCGGGAGTTGACCGCCCCGCCCGGCTGCGCGGCAGCCCTCGCGGCGGTCGGCCCGGACCCGGTCGCGGTGGACTCCGCCGCGTTCCGGCCGCCGTCCGACTGGCAGCCTGCGGCGGCGCCTGCGGCTCCGGCCCCTACCCGGCCGCGAGGAAGCCGGTGACCAGGTCGGTGAAGCGCTCGGGCTCCTCCACCCAGGGCCGGTGGCCGGAGCGGTCCAGCACCTCCAGCCGGGCGTTCGGGTAGCAGGCAGCGGCCGCCCGCGCGGGGGCTGTGCCGATCATGCCGTCGGAGGCCCCGGCCAGCACCAGGACCGGTACCCGCACCGCGGCCAGCCGGGCCAGCCGCTCCTCCCGGGTGCCGGAGGTGGCCGCGCCGGCGTAGAAGGCCTCGCGCAGCCAGGTGTGCGGGGAAGCGTGCTCGGGGCGGTGCTCGGCCTGCCGGGCCTCGTCCCAGTGGTGCCAGAAGAAGGGCGTGATCCGCCGTTGCAGGGCGGCCAGTTCGGTCCCGGTACGGCCGCCGGCCGTGATCAGCCGGTCCGCCTCGGCGGCGTCCGGGTACCACGGCTCGGCCGAGCGCGCGGCCCGCAGCTCCGCCAGCTCCCGCTCGTCCGGCTCCCGCGAGACCCGCCCCACCGGGGCGACCAGCACCAGCCGCCGCACCCGCTCGGGGTACGCGGCCGCGTACTCCTGGGCGGTCAGGCAGCCGGCCGAGTGCCCCAGCACGTCCACCTGCTCCAGCCCCAGCCACCGCCGGACCGCCTCGACGTCCCCGGCCTGTGCGGTGAAGGCCACCGTCCCCCGGTCGGCCGGCACCGCCGACCGGCCCGAGGCCCGGGCGTCCAGCAGCACCAGCTGCCGTCCCGCCGCGAGCCCTCCCAGGTCGCCGAGGTAGCGCAGGTCCATCCCCGGCCCGCCGGGCAGGACCACCAACGGCGGTCCCTCGCCCAGGAGTTCGTACCAGAGCTCGGTCCCGTCAAACGCAGTGATCGTCGGCATGGCCAGACCCTCGCACAGCCGGCCGCCGGACGGTACCAGTGGTCCAGACCTTGGAACGCCGCACCGCCCCAACTCGCGTGAATCCGGGCATAACTGTCGCGGCTTCACCGGCGTGGCTTCATCGGCGGCGGGGAGTGCTGCTCCCGTCCGGCCCTCACCGCGAGCCGGTCCGGCGGGGCGCTCCAGTAGAGTCGTGAACCGTGAAGATCGCACTGATGGACTCCGGAATCGGCCTGCTCGCCGCGGCAGCGGCCCTGCGGCGGCTGCGCCCCGACGCCGACCTGGTGCTCTCCTCCGACCCGGACGGGATGCCCTGGGGCCCCCGGACGCCCGAGGACCTCAGTGAGCACGCGCTGGCCTGCGCCCGGGCCGCCGCCGAGCTGGAGCCGGACGCCCTGGTGGTCGCCTGCAACACCGCCTCGGTGCACGCGCTGGACGCGATCAGGGCCGAGCTGGAGCCGCGGCTGCCGGTGATCGGCACCGTCCCGGCGATCAAGCCCGCCGCCGCGCGGGGCGGCCGGGTGGCGATCTGGGCCACCCCCGCGACCACCGGGAGCCCGTACCAGCGGGGCCTGATCCGGGAGTTCGGCGGTACGGCCGAGATCACCGAGGTGGCCTGCCCGGGCCTGGCCGACGCGGTCGAGCGGGCCGACGCGGCGGACATCGCCGCCGCCGTGGCCGACGCGGCCTCCCGCACCCCGGCGGGCACGGAGGCGCTGGTGCTCGGCTGCACCCACTACGAGCTGGTGGAGGATCAGATCCGCGCCGCCGTCGCCGCCGCCGGGTCGCACCCGCTCTTCCTCGGCTCGGCCGACGCGGTCGCCGCCCAGGCGCTGCGCCGGGTCGCCCCCGGCACCCCCGAGGGCGGGGGCACCCTGACGGTGCTGCACACCGGCCGCACCGCCGTCCTGACGCCCGCCGCCCTGAGCTACCCGGAAGGCCGGCTGCTGGCGGCGGTCGCCCCGGCGCGCTGACCCGGCGTCAGCTCCCGGGAACCTCCTTGCGCAGGTCGGGGGTGGTGCCTATCCTCATCGCAACGCGTCGAAGGAGACGAGTAGCCGAGGACCCACGCGAGCAGAGAGAGCCGCCGGAAGCTGTGAAGGCGGCCTCGCGTCCGAAGTGAAGACCCTCCCGAGCGCGGGGAGGAACGGCCCGCCAGGGCCCAATGCCCCGCCGGCCCGCCCCCGTCACCGGGCGACTCGAGGCCGCCCCGAGCGGGGCGGCGAAAGTGCGGTGGTACCGCGAGCACCCTTCTCGCCCGCACTCCCAAGGGATCATGACGACAGCCACGGAGGCTGCGATGATCCACCCCACGAGCCCTGCCACGAGCACGGGCCGAACACTCTGCACCGACCTCCCCCGCCACCTGGACGGCCTCGTCACGGTCTCCGGCTGGGTGCACGCCCTCCGGCTCCAGCGCGCCATGCAGTTCCTGGTGCTGCGCGACCACACGGGCCAGGTCCAGGTCACCCACCGCCGCGACGGCGGCGAGCTGGAGGCCGTCCTCGACTCCCTCACCCCCGAGTCCGCCGTACGGATCACCGGCCGGGTGGTGACGGCCGCTCAGGTGAAGCTCGGCGGCCTGGAGATCGTCCCCGAGCGGGTCGAGGTGCTCGGCCGGGCCGAGACCCCGCTGCCCGTCGACGACCGGACCGGTTCCGAGCAGCGGCTCGACTGGCGCTTCCTGGACGTCCGCCGCCGGGCCGCCGCCCAGCTCCTGTTCGCCGTGCAGACCACCTTCGAGCAGGCCGTCCGCGAGTACGCGGTGGCCGAGGGCTGCACCGAGATGCACACCCCCAAGCTGATGGGCTCGGCCTCCGAGTCCGGTGCCGAGGTGTTCGAGGTCGGGTACTTCGACCGCTCCGCCTACCTGGCCCAGTCGCCGCAGTTCTACAAGCAGATGGCGGTGGCCGCCGGGATCGACCGGGTGCTGGAGATCGGGCCGGTCTTCCGGGCCGAGCCCTCGCACACCTCCCGGCACGCCACCGAGTTCACCGGCCTGGACGTCGAGCTGGCCTGGACCGACGGGGTCGAGGACGTGATGGCCTTCGAGGAGGCGATGCTGGCCCACGCGGTCGGCCGGGTCGCCGAGGCGCACGGGGAGACGGTCCGCGAGGTCTTCGGCGTGGAGGTGGTGGTCCCTCAGGTCCCGTTCCCCCGGCTGACCATGGCCGAGGCCCAGGAGGTGCTGCGGGCCGGCGGCTGGGACCCGGAGGGCCAGAAGCAGGACCTCGACCCCGAGGGCGAGCGGCGGATCGCCGCGTACGCGCGGGAGCGTTTCGGCCACGAGTTCCTCTTCGTCACCCACTACCCGGCGGCGATCCGGCCGTTCTACCACCGGCGTCCTGAGGGGCGGCCCGACCTGACGCTCAGCTTCGACCTGCTCTGGAAGGGGCTGGAGGTCACCACGGGGGCCCAGCGCGAGCACCGCTCGGAGGTGCTGCTGGCGCAGGCGGCGGAGAAGGGGATGGAGACCGCCCCGATGCGGGAGTACCTGGACGTCTTCCGCTTCGGCTGCCCGCCGCACGGCGGCTTCGGCGCCGGGCTGGCCCGGCTGCTGATGGTGATGCTGGGCCTGGAGTCGATCCGCGAGGCGGTCTTCCTGTTCCGGGGGCCGAACAGGCTCACCCCC
>NZ_JBVJLD010000028.1:0-111128 GCF_055584905.1 Kitasatospora sp. NPDC088742
CCGGGTAGCTCCGCTACGACGGGCCTTCGCCCGGCACGCCGATAGCACGCACCGAACGACGCGACGGGGCAAACCTTGCCGGGCACGGCACTAGGAGTCTTGACACGCCAATTGTTAGCGTTAACACTCTGGTAACACGCTTGGAGGGCCCGGTTTCTGGGCTCCCGGCGCCCCCCACCCATGGACCAGGGAGTCCGCCATGCCGACTCACTCCTTCAGCCGCCGCACTGTCATCAAGGTGACCGGTGCGGCGGCCGTGGCCGTCGCCGCCGGACCGGTGCTCGCCCCCGGCACCGCCGTGGCCGAGACCGATCCGGTCACGGCCGACGCCGGAGTGTCCACCCTCCCGTTCCGGCTCGGGCAGGTCAGACTCACCGGCGGCCGCTGGCTGGAGAACCAGAACCGCACCCTGGCCTACCTCCGCTTCGTGGACGTCGACCGCCTGCTCTACAACTTCCGCGCGAACCACAAGCTCTCCACCAACGCGGCCTCCCCGAATGGCGGTTGGGACGACCCCGCGTTCCCGTTCCGCACCCACGCGCAGGGCCACTTCCTCTCCGCCTGGGCCCAGGCCTACGCCGCGCTCGGCGACACCACCTGCCGCGACAAGGCCAACCTGATGGTGGCGGAACTCGCCAAGTGCCAGGCCAACAACGCCGCCGCGGGCTTCTCGGCCGGCTACCTCTCCGGCTTCCCGGAGTCCGACTTCGCCAACCTGGAGGCCGGGCGCTCGACCGGCGGGAACGTGCCGTACTACTGCGTGCACAAGACCATGGCCGGCCTGCTCGACGTCTGGCGCCTGATGGGCAGCACCCAGGCCCGGGACGTGCTGCTCGCCCTGGCCGGCTGGGCCGACCGCCGCACCGCCGCGCTGAGCTACGCCACCATGCAGTCGGTGCTGGGCACCGAGTTCGGCGGCATGAACGAGGTGCTGGCCGACCTGTCGCTGCAGTCTGGTGACAGCCGCTGGCTGACGGTGGCCCAGCGCTTCGACCACGCCTCGGTCTTCGATCCGCTGGCCGCCAACCAGGACCGGTTGAACGGGCTGCACGCCAACACCCAGGTGCCCAAGTGGATCGGCGCCGCGCGCGAGTACAAGGCCGGCGGCGCCGCCCGCTACCGCGACATCGCCACCAACGCCTGGGCCATCACCACCTCCGCGCACACCTACGCGATCGGCGGCAACAGCCAGGCCGAGCACTTCCGCGCCCCGAACGTGATAGCCGGTCAGCTGGTCTCCGACACCTGTGAGCTCTGCAACTCCTACAACATGCTCAAGCTGACCCGGGAGCTCTGGCAACTCACCCCCGACCGGGCGGACTACTTCGACTTCTACGAGAAGGCGCTGCTCAACCACGTCATCGGCGCGCAGAACCCTTCGGACCCGCACGGCCACGTCACCTACTTCACCCCGCTCAACCCGGGCGGCCGCCGGGGCAAGGGCCCGGCCTGGGGCGGCGGCACCTGGAGCACCGACTACGGCACCTTCTGGTGCTGCCAGGGCACCGGCATCGAGTCCAACACCAAGCTGATGGACTCGGTGTACTTCCAGGACGGCACCACCCTGACGGTGAACCTGTACGTCCCCTCGGAGCTGAGCTGGACCGAACGCGGCATCACCGTCACCCAGACCACCGCGTACCCGGCCGAGGACACCATCACCTTCAAGGTCGCCGGCTCGGTGAGCGGCAGCTGGTCGATGCGGCTGCGCATCCCCGCCTGGACCACCGGCGCCACGGTCAGCGTCAACGGCACCGCCCAGTCCATCACCACCACCCCGGGCAGCTACGCCACCCTGACCCGATCCTGGACCTCCGGCGACACCGTCACCCTCAAGCTCCCGATGAAGGTGACGGTGCAGGCCTCCAACGACAACTCGGCCGTGGCGGCGGTGACTTACGGCCCCGCCGTGCTGGCCGGCAACTATGGCAGCAGCACTCTCTCCGCCCTGCCGGTGCTGGACCCCAGCTCGATCACCCGCACCAGCACCACCGCGCTCGCCTTCACCGCGACGGCTGACGGGGCGTCGGTCGGGCTCGGCCCGTTCCACGAGGCGCAGGGCTTCAACTACACCGTCTACTGGCGCACCGGCGCCGGCGGCACCGGCTTCCGGCTGCTCAACGCGGCCAGCGGCCTGGTCCTCGGCATCCAGAACATGTCCACCGCCGACGGCGGCCTCGCCCTCCAGTGGAACGACTCGGGCACCGCCGACCACAACTGGATCCCGGTGGTGGACGGCAGCACGCTGCGGCTGCGGAACGCCAACAGCGGCAAGGTGCTCGGCGTGAAGGACATGTCCACCGCTGACAACGCCACCGTCCTCCAGTGGTCCGACAGCGGCACCGCCGACCACCGCTGGACGGTGGTGGACGCCGGCAACGGCTACCACAAGCTCCAGAACGCCAACAGCGGCAAGCTGCTCGGCATCGCGGGCGCCTCCACCTCCAACGGCGCCTTCGCCGTGCAGGTGCCCGACAGCGGGGCCGCCTCCGCCCAGTGGCAGTTCGTGCCCGACGGCGCCCGGAAGATCCAGAACGTGGCCAGCGGGCGGGTGCTCGGCGTGCAGGCCATGTCCACCGCCGACGGCGGCCTGGTCATCCAGTGGGACGACAACGGGACCTGGGACCACCTCTGGACCGCCGTGGTCGACACCGGCGGCTACCTGCGGCTGCGCAATTCCAACAGCGGCAAGGTGCTCGGCGTGGAGAACGGCGCCACCGCCAACGGCTCCCGGCTGGTCCAGTGGGCCGACAACGGCGCCGCGGACCACCGCTGGCGCCTGCGGCACGCGGGTGGCGACACCTTCAAGATCCAGTGCGCCAACGGCGGGCGGGTCCTCGGCGTCTCCGGCGCCTCGACCGCCAACGGTGCCCAGGTCGTGCTCTGGGACGACAACGGCACCAACGACCACCTCTGGCGCTTCGTCTGATCCGCCGTCAGGCCGCCCCCGCCCGCCGGGCCGGGGGCGGCGGGTAGACCGCCGGATGAAAATCCTCGGATCGCACCGCGCCCTGTCCGGAGCCGGTTCGGCCCGCTGCTGGCGGGGGTCGCCACCTTGGCGGCCGGGATCGGCCTGCTGCTCGCCCTGGTCGCCCGCCGCAGCCGGCAGGACTGACGGCGGCCGCCGACGCCGAGGGCGTCCCACCTGGAGCGATCCGGGCGGGGCGCCCTTTGGGGTAGGGCAGGGGAACGCCCTGTTAACGCTCACAGAACCTTTCCCGGTGGGATGGGCGGGAACTGGTAAAAGCCCAGGTCAGCGCCTGATCGGGCGTCAGAGGCGCCGTTGACTGGACAAGTTCACGCCCATAGCCTCCGGTCACCGCCCCAGCTTCCCTGATCGGAGCGCTCATGCCCGCTGCCCGCTGCGCCCTCGCCGCCACGGTGCTCGCCGCCACCCTCGGCCTCGCCACCACCACCGGCGCCCACGCCGAGACCGCCCCCGCCCCGGCCTCCGGCACGTTCACGGTGCTCAGCTACAACGTGGCCGGACTGCCCCAGGTGCTCTCCAGCGCCTCCACCGACCGGGCGGCCAGCACCACCGCGATCGGCCAGCGGCTCGGCCCGTACGCGATCGTGAACGTGGAGGAGGACTTCAACTACCACGCCGCGCTGTACGCCGCCGACACCACGCACCCCTACCGGACCCCCACCAGCGGGGGAGCGGCGATCGGCAGCGGGCTCAACACCCTCTCCCAATTCCCCTACGACACGGACGACTTCGAGCGGGTCAAGTGGGACACCTGCTACATCGGCTCGGGCGACTGCCTGACCCCGAAGGGCTTCACCTTCCTGCGGACCCGGCTGGCCGAGGGCGCCTACCTGGACGTCTACAACCTGCACACCGACGCCGGGACCGAGCCCGGTGACCTGACCGCCCGGGCCGCCAACCTGGCCCAGCTCTCCGCCTTCGTGCAGAGCCACTCGGCCGGGAACGCGGTGCTGGTGATGGGTGACACCAACACCCGCTACACCCGGGCCGAGGACACCATCGGCGCCTTCGCCGCCGCCAACCAACTCACCGACGCCTGGGTGCAGTTGGAGCGCGGAGGCGTTGCCCCCGCACCCGGCGCCCCGGCGCTGCTCTGCGACGAGAACGCGGTCACCGACACCTGCGAGGTGGTCGACAAGGTGCTCTACCGGGGCAGCCGCCAGCTCTCGCTCAGCGCGACCTCGTACACCAACAAGCACGCCGACTTCGTGAACGCCGAGGGCAAGATGCTCTCCGACCACTTCCCGGTCGCGGTCGGTCTCAGCTGGAGCGAGAGCGCCGACTACCGCGGCTCCGAGCAGTTCGGCGGCCCGCACGGCGACCACTTCAACGACCTGCCCGCTGTCCCGGCCGGCGCCCGGGCCACCGTGCTCACCCTGCGCGGCGCCTCCCGGCTGGACCAGGTCGGCCTGACCCTGGCGAACGGCACCGCGCTCACCCACGGCGGCACCGGCGGCACCGCCGTCTCGCTCACCCTCGGCACCGGCGAGTACCTCAACTCGGCCGTGCTGTGCCGGGGTTCGTACAACGGCCGCACCCGGATCTTCCGCGCCCAGTTCACCACCAACCTGGGCCGCACGCTGGCCGCCGGCACCACCACCGGCGACTGCGTCACCCGCACCGCGCCGGACGGCTGGCAGATCGCCGGGTTCACCGGCCGGGCGGGCGGCGAGGTCGACAAGCTCGGCCTGCTCTACACCCGCCGCTGACACCTCCCCCCGACCCCAGAACAGAGAACGGCCATGACGAACCTCAACACAATGGACCGGCGCGGCTTCCTGCGCGCCTCGACCGGCGCCTCCGCCGCCCTGGTCGCCGCCCCCACCGCCTTCGGCTGGCTGGCCAACCCGGCCAAGGCGGCCGCCGCCACCGCGCCCGCCGCCACCGCGCCCGCCCCCTTCGTGGACGCCTACCGGACCAACACCCCCGCCGACCTCACCCCCCAGGGCAACGCGGCGGTCCGCATCCTCGGCGGGATGAGCAAGGTCTGGAAGACCGGCCCCACCTGGGACACCGGCTCCCCGCTGATGGCCGACCTGCTGCGCGCCAACATGCGCTACTGCGCCCGGATCACCGCCACGCGCACCGACGCCGAGGCCCGGCTGGCGTTCATCATCGACCGCCAGCACCAGAGCTACTCGGTGATCGCCGGTCTCGGCCCGCTCGCTGAGCTCTACAAGGCCGGCGCCAAGGCCGTCACCAGCATCACCTCGGCTCCGGACGGAACCCCGGCGACCAAGATCGACGAGACCGTCCCGGCCGACGCCCCGCCCGGCTCCTCGCTCGGCGCGGGCTCGCCCGACTCCGAACTCGGCCAGGTGGTACGCCTGGTGAACACGGTGCGCGGCCCCTTCGCCTCCGGCAACCCGAGCAAGTCCGCCTACCGCTACCCGCGCCCCTGGCGGATGACGGAGGACTCCACCGTCGTCGACACCGGGGCCAAGGACGCCTACGGCTACCCGGTCTACCGCTCGGAGGTGATCGTCGCCCCGCAGCTGCTGCGCCAGCGCAGCACCACCCCGGCCGAGGACGGCGGCTACCCGAGCGGCCACACCAACGCCCTGCACATGTCCGCCCTGGCGCTCGCCTACGCGGTGCCCGAGCGCTTCCAGGAGCTGGTCGCCCGGGCCTTCGAGCTCGGCCACACCCGGATCGTGGCCGGGATGCACTCGCCGGTCGACGTGATCAGCGGCCGCACGCTGGCCACCGCGCTGACCGCCGCCACCCTGGCCGACCCGGTCAACGCCGAACTCAAGGCCGCCGCAAGGGCCCAGGCACTGGCCTACTTCCAGGACCGGACCGGCTCCACCGCCGACACCCTGTACGCCCGCGCGCACTCGGCCGCCCCCGGCACCGACCCGTACGCGGACCGTGAGGCCAACGCGGCGGCCGTCCGGCACCGGCTCACCTACGGGCTGCCGCGCCGCGGCCGCGCGGTGCCGATGACCGTCCCCAAGGGCGCGGAGGTGCTGCTGGAGACCCGGCTGCCCTACCTCGACGCCGCCCAGCGCAGGGAGGTGCTGCGCAGCACCGCCCTTCCCTCCGGCCACGCGCTGCTCGACGGCCCCGAACTCTGGGGCCGGCTCGACCTGTTCACCGCCGCCGACGGCTACGGCACCTTCGACCGGGACGTCCGGGTCACCATGTACGCCGCCCGCGGCGGCTTCGCGGCGGCGGACAGCTGGCGCAACGACATCGACGGCGCCGGCGGCCTGACCAAGCTCGGCACCGGCGCCCTCACCCTCACCGGCACCAACCGCTACACCGGCGCGACGGTGGTCCGCGAGGGCGTCCTGACGGCGGGCTCCCGGGACGCCCTCGGGCGCGGCGACCTCCGCTTGGCGGGCGGCACCCTGCGCCTGGACCAGCGGCGCGGCAGCGTCCGGGTGCACGGCGACTACGCGCAGACCGGCTGCGCCACCCTGGAGGTGACGCTCCGCCAGGACCGCGACCCCGCCCTCCGGGTGGCCGGCCGCGCGGCGCTGGCCGACGACAGCACCCTGGTCCTCCGCCTCGCCGGCTGGACGCCGAAGCACGACACGGAGCTGACCGTCGTGGACAGCCGCTCCCTCCGCGGCCGCTTCACCACCATCCGCGTGGACGCCCCGGGCTACCGGGCCTTCCCGCTCTACACCCACCAGGGCCTCCGCGTCCGGCTGACCCGCGCCTGACGGCACGTCACCCCCACGGCCCGCCGCACCCGTCGGTGCGGCGGGCCGTTCGGACTTCCGGCGGTCAGGAGGGGTCGTACGCCTCGGTCCGCAGGTCGAGGCGCGCGGTCAAGACGATCTGGTCCGAACAGCCCCTACCGGACATCCGGTAGCGCCTCCGTCAGGCCGGGGTGCTGACGATCCGTTCGAAGAAGAACTCGTGCTTGAGGAAGGACACGTCGTACTCGTGGCCCGGGTACGGCGGGATCAACTGCGAGGCCTGGAACAGCCGCCAGCCGTCCCGGAGCGCCGCCACCCCCGTCTCGTACGGCGGCTCGTCGCTGTCGCCGGTGGTCGGCTGGGTCTGTCCGGTGCCGTCGTAGCGGGCCCAGCCCCGTACGTAGGAGTCCAGGGCGGAGGTGTCCAGGTAGAGCACCAGTACCTGCTGGCGGGCCGTGCCGTCGGTCATATCGCCATCTCCTTCGGGCGGTTGGAGACCCTGGTCACCCAGTGGTCGAGGTCGAAGCCGTCGTCACCGGTCAGTTCGCGCCAGAGCAGGATGCGGTTGTAGCGCTCCAGCCGGCCGGTGGCTCCCTCGTACCAGGGGAAGACCGCGTCCAACTCCCGCCGCACCTGCGGGTCGTGGAGGTCCGAGGTGTCCCAGAGCCGCTGCTGGCGCACCGTCGGGTTGAAGCGGATCTTGAACATGTAGCGGAGGACGCCGCTGTCGTTGCGGCGGCCGCCGTGCCAGATCCCGTGGTGCAGAAACACCACCGTCCCGGCCGGGCAGACCAGCCGGTCCTGACCGCGCAGGTTCTGGTAGCGGCCGGTGTCCGACTCGTTGATCCGGCGTAGGTGGCTGCCCGGGACGGTCAGGGTGCCGCCCATCTCCAGCGTCACCGCCTGCGGGTAGTACATGAGTTGGACGTCGAAGGCGTCCGGCCGGACGTCGATGACGGCGTCCCCGTGCAGCGGCTGGGCCTCGCCGCCGTGCGGCTCGCGGGTGTGCACGAAGTGGTGGTCCACCGTCGGCTCCGGACCCACCAGGCTGTGCAGTGCCCCGGCGACCTGCGGCAGCGCGAGCAGCCGCCGGACGAAGGACCCCTCCGGGTAGGCGGCCGACACCGGCGTCCCGTACGGCACCGGCGGCACGTCGTCCGCCAGCACCGCCAGGCCCTCCGCGTTCATCTCGGGCGGGACCACCGCGTCCAGCCGCAGCGCCCCGCGAGCGACGAAGCTCGCCATCTGCGCCGAGCCGAGCAGTACTTGGCTGTTTTCCATGACGGCCACGCTAGGCGTGCCCGGCGGCGCTCCGGGTGGGACGTGCTCACCCTCCACTGGTCGATTCTCACCCTGCCCGGCCGCCGCCGTCCTGCCCCTCGCCGGGCTGCCGCAGGGTCACGGCCTGCGGATCGGCGCGAGCGCGGACGTGGTAGAACACTCGATCATGCAGACGGTCGCCGTCCACCTCGACCAGCCCCCGGAGCTCGCCGCCGTCGGGCGGAGCGTGCACGGGCCGGCCGGGCAGGTGGACGTGTTCTCGCTACCGGACCTCTGGCAGTTCCATCTCTACGGCTACCACGCCGACTTGACGGTGGACGGGACGCCGCACCTGATCCGCCCGGGCTGGGTCAGCCTGGTGCCGCCAGGCACGGAGGTCCGCTACCGGTACCGGGGGCGCTCCGAGCACCTGTACGCGCACCTGCGGCTGCGTGCCTCCGGCACGCCGACGAGCGTCCCGGTGATCCAGCCCGCCGGTCCCGAACTCTCTTTCCTCACCGCCCAGTTGAACCAGGCCGTGGCGGCCTGGCCGCACACCCCGGCCCGCGCCGTGGCGGAGGTCTGGGGTGCGCTGTGGCGGGCCGCCCGGCTCGGTCCGCCGCAGGAGCGCAGCGCGGTGGCCGTGCACCCGGCGGTGACGGCGGCGGTGGCGCTGATCGAGGCGCGGCTGTCCGAGCCGCTGGCGGTACCGGAGATCGCCCGGGAGGTCGGTGTCTCGCACAACCACCTGACCCGGCTGTTCCGGGCCGCCACCGGCGAGACGGTGGTCGGCTACCTGCGGTCCCGGCGGATGGAGCGGGCCCGGCACTTCCTCCAGGCCACCACGCTCTCCATCCCGGCGGTGGCCGCCTCGGTCGGCATCCCGGACCTCCAGGCGTTCAACAAGACCTGCCGCCGCGAACTCGGGGCGTCCCCGCGAAGTGTCCGGGCCGCCCGGCCGTAGAGGCTTCGAAAGTTTCGGTGGCATTTCATCGGCCCGCCACGGTGATTCGATCGCACCCGCGGCTGAATCTGGCCGCTGGATCGGCCTCCGACCGCACTGGCCTGCCCTGTTGTCGGTCTCCGGACCTCCGACGCCGATGCGAATCTTTCGTCACATGTGTCGAATGTATTGACAGCAGATGACGGGTGGGCACACTGGTCGTCATCGGCGCCGCCCCCACGGCCCGGTGTTCTCAACTGTTTTGCCGCTTCACCGCGTTGAGCGATCCCGCCCCGAGCCGGCCCGCTCCGCGCCGCACGCACCCCACGGCGTACACGAAGAGGAAGTAGGCACATGGACACGATCGTTCGAACCGAGGCCCCGGGACCCGGCGGCATCCGACGGTTCGTCAGGACCACCTGCACCCTGCTGATGGCGCTGCTCGTCGCGCTGACGCTCCCGGTCTCGGCCGCCCACGCCGACACCGTGGTGACCTCCAACCGGACCGGCACCGACAACGGCTACTACTACTCGTTCTGGACCGACAGCCCCGGCTCGGTCTCCATGAACCTGAGCGCCGGCGGCCACTACAGCACCCGGTGGAGCAACACCGGCAACTTCGTCGCAGGCAAGGGCTGGGCCACCGGCAGCCGCCGCGCGGTGACCTACTCCGGCAGCTTCAACCCGTCCGGCAACGCCTACCTGACGCTCTACGGCTGGTCCACCAACCCGCTGGTCGAGTACTACATCGTCGACAACTGGGGCACCTACCGCCCCACCGGCACCTTCAAGGGCACCGTCACCAGCGACGGCGGCACCTACGACATCTACCAGACCACCCGGTACAACGCGCCCTCCATCGAGGGCAACAAGACCTTCAACCAGTACTGGAGCGTCCGGCAGAGCAAGCGGACCGGCGGCACCATCACCACCGGCAACCACTTCGACGCCTGGTCCCGGGCGGGCATGCAGCTCGGCACCATGAACTACATGATCCTGGCGACCGAGGGCTACCAGAGCAGCGGCAGCTCCGACATCACCGTGGACTCCGGCTCGACCGGCCCTGGTCCCGGCCCGGGCCCGGGCAGCTGCTCCGCCACCCTCTCGGCCGGCCAGTCCTGGGGCGACCGCTACAACCTCAACGTCGCGGTCAGCGGCTCCAGCAACTGGACCGTGACGATGAACGTGCCGTCCCCGGCGAAGGTCCTGTCCACCTGGAACACCGCGACCAGCTTCCCGAACGGGCAGACCATGGTGGCCACGCCGAACGGCAACGGCAACACCTTCGGGGTGACGGTCCAACCCAACGGGAACTGGACCTGGCCCGCCGTCTCGTGCAGCGCCGCCTGATGCGCGGGCTTCTGACGCGCCGTCCGGTGGGCGTTCGGGTGCGCGGGCTGCCGGGCCGTGTGCTGCTGGGCCGTGTGTTGCTGGGCCGCGCGCTGCGGCCGCTGCTGACCGGCGCCGCGGTGCTCGCCCTCGCGGCCGCCTCCACCGTGGCCATGGGCACCCCGCCCGCCCAGGCCGCCTCCTGCTCCGCCGGGTACGTCGGTCTCACCTACGACGACGGGCCGACCACCGGGGCGCAGACCCTGCTGGACTCGCTGCGGCAGAACGGCCTGCGGGCCACGATGTTCAACGAGGGCCAGTTCGCCGACGCCAGGCCGGCCCTGGTCAAGGCCCAGGTGGACGCGGGCATGTGGGTGGCCAACCACAGCTACAGCCACCCGGACATGACCAAGCTGAGCCAGGCTCAGATGGAGTCCGAGATCACCCGGGCCCAGCGGGCGATCGCCCGGGCCGGGGGCGGAACGCCCACCCTGTTCCGCCCGCCGTACGGCGCGACCGACGCCAACCTCAAGGCGGTCGTGGCCAGGCTCGGCCTGCGCGAGATGCTCTGGGACGTCGACTCGCGGGACTGGGACAACGCGAGCACCGACGCGATCGTCGCCGCCGCCGGACGGCTGACCAACGGTCAGGTCATCCTGATGCACGACGGCTACCCCAACACCCTGGCCGCCGTCCCGCGGATCGCCCAGCTGCTGGCCGGCAAGGGGCTGTGCGCGGGGATGATCTCCGCATCCACCGGACGGGCCGTGGCCCCCGGCGGCGGCACTCCCGGCGGCTGCACCGCGACCCTGTCGGCGGGGCAGTCCTGGGGCGACCGGTACAACCTCAACGTGGCGGTCAGCGGCTCCAGCAACTGGACCGTGACGGTGGAGGTCCCGGCCCCCGCCAAGGTGCTGGCCACCTGGAACGTCAGCGCGTCCTACCCCAGCAGCCAGGTCCTGGTCGCCAAGCCCAACGGCAGCGGCAACGCCTGGGGCCTGACGATCCAGCACAACGGCAACACCACCTGGCCGGCCGTCAGCTGCCGGACGGCCTGACCCTGCCCGATCCGGAGAAGTCCGTAGGAGAATTCTTCGAACTCTTCGGCAACCTTTCCGGCCGCCGCGGCAACAGGGGAGTGCAGCACCATCTCCCCTGGACGGACGGAACGGACATGACGGACACACAGCCGGAGCCGCAGAGAACGCGGCGGGCCGCACGGCAGCGGAGGCGCTCACGCAGGATGATGCTGGGCACCACGGCGGCCGTGAGCACGGTGGGCCTGCTGGCCTGCCTCGCGGTGGCGGCCCTGCGCCCCGCCACCGACACCGGCCCGACCGCCGCGGCCGCCGCCACCCCCGTCGTCGGGACCGGGACGGGGGTGGCGGCGTCCGGGTCGCCAACTGCCCCTGTGGCAGCGGATGGTGCGAGCCAGAGCCCGAGCGCGCCGGTGAGTCCGACCACGAGCGGCACGCCGAGTCCGACCGGCAGCCAGAGCTCGAGCCCGAAAGCCACACCGAGCCCGAGCCCGAGCTCCGCCTCGGCCCGGCCCTCGGCGGCCACGTCCCAGTCGGCCACCGGCAACGTGGCCCCGTCGAGCGGACGGATCAGGCCCGGGGCGAGCTACCAGGGTGTGGCCACCGCCTACGAGGCCAAGGACGGCAACGGGGCCTGCCTGTTCGGCCCGGCCGCGGACCTGATGGTGGCCGCGATGAACACCACCGACTACGAGACCTCGCGGGCCTGCGGCGCGTACGTGCTGGTGCGCGCGGCCAACGGCGCCTCGATCACCGTGCGGATCACCAACGAGTGCCCGCTGCCCTGCGCCCCGGGCCAACTCGACCTCAGCCAGGAGGCGTTCGCCAAACTGGCCGACCTCAAGGTGGGCCGCCTCCCGATCACCTGGAGCCTGCTCAGCCCCGGCTCGGTCGGCAACCTGTCGGTCCGGTACAAGACCGGGTCGAGCCAGTACTGGTGCGCCGTCCAGGTGCTCGACCACCGCAATCCGGTCGCCCGGCTGGAGGTGAGCGCGGCCAAGGGCTGGCGGGTGCTGACCCGGACCTCCTTCAACTACTTCCTGGCGGAGGACGGCGACGGGTGCGGCCGCTCGATCCGGATCACCGACATCTACGGGGAGCAGCTGACGGTCGACGGCATCGCGGTCAAACCGGACCTGGTCCAGCGGACCGGGGTGCAGTTCGCGGCGCACTGAGCCGCGGCGGGGCGTGCACCGGATGGGCGCCCAGACCAACAGTGCCTGCTGACTTGACGTTCCGTCAACTGCCCACTGTCCCAAGGGGCTTGTATTTGTTCAGGGCCTTGCTCAATTCGTGACCTGTGGTTAATCTCGCCGAAACCCGCCCGGCCGCCGGTCCGTACCGGAGGCCGGGCGCCGTCCCGGAAGGAACTCTCCATGGCTCCCACACGGCTCCACGGTCGGCGGCCGCGTCATCTCGCGGCCGCCGCACTGCTGTTCGCCGCCTGCACCACCGCGACAGCCGGTGCGACCGCCGAGGCCGCATCGGGCGGCGCCGCGCCGGCCGGCGTCGCAGCGGGCAGCGTTGCAGCGGGCAGTGCCGTGCCCACTCCGCCGCTGGGCTGGAACAGTTGGAACAGCTTCGGGTGCGGCGTCAACGAGTCGCAGGTCCGCCAGGCCGCCGACGCGATGGTGTCCTCGGGCATGAAGGCCGCCGGCTACCAGTACGTCGTCGTCGACGACTGCTGGTTCGACCCGCAGCGTGACGGCGCGGGCAACCTCCGGGCCAACCCGACCAAGTTCCCGGGTGGGATGAAGGCGCTCGGGGACTACATCCACGGCAAGGGCCTGAAGTTCGGCATTTACCAGGCGCCCAACGAGAAGACCTGCGCGCAGGGCGTGGGCACCTACTCCGGCTCCACCGGCAGCAAGGGCCACGAGGCCCAGGACGCCGCCTCGTTCGCCTCCTGGGGCGTGGACTACCTCAAGTACGACTGGTGCTCCTCGGCCGGCACGCTGGACCAGCAGGTCGCGCAGTTCAGCCTCATGCGCGACTCCCTGCGCGCCACCGGCCGCCCGATCGTCTACAGCATCAACCCCAACAGCTTCCACGCCATCACCGGCTCCGCGTACAACTGGGGCCAGGTCGCGGACCTCTGGCGGACCACCGAGGACCTGCTGGACATCTGGCAGAACGGCAACACCAACAGCTACCCGATGGGCGTCGGCAACGTCCTCGACGTCGACGCGCCGCTGGCCGCGCAGTCGGGGCCCGGCCACTGGAACGACCCCGACATGCTGGTGGTCGGCCGCCCCGGGCTGTCGCTCACCGAGTCCCGCTCCCACTTCGCGCTCTGGTCGCTGCTCTCGGCGCCCCTGATAGCGGGCAACGACATCCGCACCATGTCCGCCGAGGTGAGCGACGTCCTGCGCAACCCCCGCCTGCTGGCGGTGAACCAGGACGCGCTCGGCGCGGGCGGGCGCCGGGTGCGCGACGACGGCGACACCGAGGTGTTCGCCAAGCCGCTGTCCGACGGCTCGGTCGCCGTGGGCCTGTTCAACCGGGGCGGCACCACCGCGACGGTCGGTACGACGGCCGCTCAGATCGGCCTCGCCGGAGGGTCGTTCACCCTCACCGACCTGTGGACGGGCGGCACCTCCACCACCTCCGGCCAGATCTCGGCGAGCGTCCCGGCGCACGGTGTCGCGGTGTTCAAGGTGGCCGGCGGCAGCCCGGTCGCCTCCAGCACCGCACGCCTGCGCGGCACCGGCTCGGGCCGCTGCCTGGACGTGGACCGCGCCGCCACCGCGGCCGGGTCGGCGACGCTGCTCTGGGACTGCCACACCTCCGCCAACCAGCTGTGGACCTCCTGGGCGGGCGGCGAGATCCGCGTCTACGGCGACAAGTGCCTGGACGCCTACAACCAGGGCACCACCGCGGGCACCCAGGTCATCATCTGGCCCTGCAACGGCCAGGCCAACCAGAAGTGGACCACCCAGGCCGACGGGTCCCTCCGCAATGCCAACGCCGGCCTGTGCCTGGACGCCGACCACGCGGGAACCGCCAACGGGACCAAGGCCATCCTGTGGACCTGCAACGGCCAGAACAACCAGAAGTGGACCGGCCTCCCGTAACCCGCTCCGCACCGTCGGCGCCGGCCGGCTCAGACCGACCGGCGCCGACGCGTGCGGTGTCCGCCGAACGGGTATCCGAGAGGGTGTCGACGGCGACTACGGGGGGACACGCCATGACGGATGCTCAACTGACCTTACGGCCACAGCTGTTCGTGACGGTGGTGACCTGGGTGGCGGCACCGGCGTGGCTGGCCGGTGCGGTGGCCGCGCTGCTGGCGCCGGGGGCGGGGCCGATGCTGTTCCTGCTGGTGCCGCTGGGCGTGCTGGTCGCCGTGATGGTGGCCGCGGTGGTCCGGCCGCTGCGGCTGACCGTCGGGCCCGAGGGGCTGGTGGTCCGGCTGCCGGGCTGGCCCTCGGAGGCCACCATCCCGTGGGAGTCGGTGACCGGGGTCTCGCTGCTGACGGTGCGGTGGAACGCGGTCGGCCACCTGGTCGCGGTGGTCCGCCTGACGGGCCGTCCGACCGGGTACCCGCGCTACTCCGGCCCGCGCTCGGTCTACGTCCAGGTCGCCCGCCACACCGGGTGGAGCCCGCTGGAGCCCGGCCTCGCCTTCCAAGGCCGGTCCGCAGCACACGAGTTCCCCGCTCTGCTGGCCGCCATCCGCTCCGCCACCGACCCGAAGACCACCCCGGTCGAGGACCGCCGCGACCGTCCGGTCCGGCTCCGCGGACGCTGAGGGACGCTGAGGGAGGAGGTGGATGCGGAGCATCCGCCTCCTCTTCGGACGGAACTCTGGCTAGCCCTGTACATGCTGAGGGACACTCAGGCCGATCGGTTCCGCGTACGGCTCGTTCCCAGAATTGCTAGCGCTAACAAGGGACTTGAACGTGCGACTCCGCCGGCGCCGTGACCACCAAGAAGAACCAGGTCTGGCGCCTGGCCGGCAAGAGCTGAACCACCACAGGGCCGGGCCCGGACCGGCAACCCGGCGCCCGGCCCTGCCCAGCGCCGTTCCTGGTCGCCGCGGTCCGACTGACGGGCCGTCCGGCCGGGTCTCCGCGCTACTCCGGCCCACGGCCAGCCCTCCTCCAGATGGCCCGCCACACCGGGAGGCGCAGCAGCACACGAGTTCCCCGCGCAGCCGGATGTCATGGAGGAGCCGGAGCTGCGGGTAGCGGGGGCGATGCTGGGCATGGAGGCCAGGACCTTCGAGAGCGGGGGCCGGCCGGCTCGCTACTACAGCCATCGCCCGGGCGGAGGTGAGACGGGGCTGTTCCGGCCCCGCCGTCGGGCTCCGCCGTCGATGTCGCGAGCAGGCACTCGACCGGGGCGGTGCGGGGGAAGGGACCTGCACGGGTTCCCGCCACCGTGGGGGCGGGTCAGACCTTGGGGGAGAGGCCGAGGTTGACGCCGTTGGCGGCGCCGACGGAGTCGACGGCGGCCGTGGTGGAGAGGGTCTTCCCGAAGCAGACGGACCAGGAGTTGGCTCCGACTCCGGAGGAGGAGCAGACCCAACTTCCGAGGGAGGCCGAGGAGTTGTAGAGGTCCATGGCGGCCTGGACGGAGAAGAGGCTGGAGCGGTTGTTGCGGACGATCACGGCGCTCTGGACGGCGCCGCCGCCCGCCGACCTGATCGCGCAGACCTGCGCGATCACGTCGGAGGCGACGGCTTTGCTGCCGGCGCAGTGCCAGGTGCTGGAGCTGGAGGTGATCGGGTTGGTGTTGCCGTAGGCGTGCCAGCTTCCGGCGTCGGCGGCCGCGGCGGGGCCGGCGGTCAGCAGGCCCAGGCCGAGAGCGGCGGCGGCGAGTGCGGTGGAGGTGGCGGCCGTTCGGGTGGTGCGCATGTGGTTCTCCTTCGAATGTTCTCCGGAAACTCCCATGGTTACCATGCGATCTGATTCTCCATCAGCACTGCCGGGCTCACAACTCCTGGACGGTGAAGGCCGGGTGGAGGTGCCGGGTGTGGTCGACGGTGCGGACCGGGCCGGTCAGGCGGAGTGGGACGGTGAAGCGGGCGTCGGTGCTGGAGGCGGAGATCCGTAGTTCCAGGGCGCCCGGTTCGACGATCCGGTGGTTCTCGCGGCCGGTGAAGGAGGCGAGGTCGGCGGGGAGTTCGAGCTCGACGTGGCAGTCGGAGCCGGCGGCGAGCTCGATGCGGCGGTAGCCGACCAGGCGTTGGACGGGCTGGACGACGCTGGCCACGGGGTCGTGGAGGTAGAGCTGGACCACCTCCGTGCCCGCCCGGTCGCCGGTGTTGTGCAGGGAGAAGGCGAGCCGGAACGCGCCGTCCGTGGTGGTCTCGGCGGTCGTGACCTCCAGGGCGGACCATGCGAACTCGCTGTAGCCGAGCCCGTGTCCGAAGCCGTAGGCGGGGGTCGGGTCGGTGCTGGAGACGGGGTTCGCGTGGGCCAGCCGGGCGGCCAGGTAGGTGGAGGGCTGGACGTTCGGGTGGGCGGGGACGGAGACCGGCAGGCGGCCGGACGGGTTGACCCGGCCGCTCAGGACTCCGGCCAGGGCCTGGGTGCCGGCCTCGCCGGGGAAGAAGCACTGGACGATGCCCGCCGCCTCGGTGACCGCGCGGCCCAGTGCGTAGGGCCGGCCGGCCAGCATGGTGACCACCACCGGTGTACCGCAGTCCAGCAGGGCGTCGAGCAACTGACCCTGAAGGCCCGGGAGTTGGAGGGACTCGGCGTCGCAGCCCTCGCCGCTGGTGCCCCGGCCGAACAGGCCGGCCCGGTCGCCGAGGGCGAGGACCACCACGTCGGCCTCGCGGGCGGCCAGGACGGCCTCGGCGATGCCGCCGGCGTCGTCGCCGTCCACGCTCACCCCGGTGACGGTGGTCAGCGCGGAGTCCGGGAACTCGGCGGCCAAGGCCTCGCGCAGGGTCGGGAGTTCGATGCCCAGCGGAACGGCCGGGTGCTGGCTGCCGACGTGCACCGGGAAGGCGTAGCAGCCCAGTACGGCGGTCGGCTCGTCGGCGTTGGGGCCGATCAGGGCGATCCGGGCCGGGTCGCGCAGCGGCAGCGCGCCGTCGTTGCGCAGCAACACCACGGCCTGCTCGGCGAGTTCGGCGGCGAGTGCGCGGTTGCCCGGGCGGTCGAGGTCGACCAGACCGCGCAGGGCCTCGGAGCCGGTCGGGTCGGACGGGTCGGACAGGGCGGTCAGGTCGGTGTCCGCCAGGACCTCGGGCACCGGGTCCCAGTCCGGGTCCAGCAGCCCGAGTTGGGCCTTCTGGACCAGCACCCGGTGCAGCGCCCGGTCGATCAGCCGCTCCGGGACGGCGCCGGCCTCGACGGCGTCCAGCAGCGGCTGCCCGAAGGTCTTCACGGTGGGGAGTTCGACGTCCACGCCGCTGGCGAGGGCCAGTGCGGCGGCCTCGGACCAGTCCTCGGCGACGCCGTGCAGGGTCTTGAGGAAGGCGATGCCGAAGTAGTCGGCCACCAGGGTGCCGGTGAAGCCCCAGGTGTCCCGTAGCAGGCCGGTGAGCAGGGCCTGGTCGGCGGCCGAGGGGAGGCCGTCGGTGTCGGTGTAGGAGTGCATCACCGAGCGGGGGCGGCCCTCGCGCAGGGCCATCTCGAACGGCGGCAGGATGACGTCGGCGCGCTCGCGCGGGCCCATCGAGACGGGGGCCAGGTTGCGGCCGGCGCGGGAGGCGGAGTACCCGGCGAAGTGCTTGAGGGTGGCGACGATCCCGGCGGACTCCAGGCCCCGCACGTAGGCGGTGGCGACGGTGCCGACCAGGTACGGGTCCTCGCCGATGGTCTCCTCGACCCGGCCCCAGCGGGCGTCGCGCACCACGTCCAGGACGGGGGCCAGGCCCTGGTGCACGCCGACCGAGCGCATGTCGCGGCCGATCGCGGTGGCCATCGCCCGGACCAGCTCCGGGTTGAAGGTGGCGCCCCAGGAGAGCGGCACGGGGTAGGCGGTGGCGCCCCAGGCGGCGAAGCCGGCCAGGCACTCCTCGTGGGCCAGCGCCGGGATGCCGAAGCGGTTGGCGGCGGCGATCCGGCGCTGGGTGCGCAGCAGGGAGAGCGCGCCGAGCGCCGGATCGACCGGGACGCTGCCGAAGGGCCTGGTCAACTGACCCAGACCGTACGGGAGTTGCTCGTCCAGGTCGAGCGGTTCGGCCATCTCGTGCTGGTGCGGGGCGACTTCGCCGCCGCCCTCGCCGGCGGCGACCCAGACGCCGATCAGCTGGGCGGTCTTCTCGCGCAGGGTCATCGCCGCGATCAGGGCCTCGGCCCGGGCCTCCGGAGTGAGCGTGGTGTCCCGCCAGGCGGGGGCCGGCCCGGGGGCCGACGCGGATGCCGGTGCGGAGGCGGACGCGGGGGCGGGGTGCTGTGTGGTGCTCATTTCCCTCCGACACCCGTCAGCCCCTGGACCAGGGCGCGGCGGGCGAACAGGTAGACGACGAAGACGGGGAGCGTGGACAGCACCACGGCGCTCAGCAGGCCGGGCACGTCGACGCCGTGCTCGGTCTGGAACTCGTAGAGGCCGAGGGTGATCACCTTGGTGGAGTCGGACTGGGTGAGGATCAGCGGGAACAGGAAGCCGTTCCAGGACTGGAGCGCGGCGAAGACCACGATGGAGGAGAGCCCGCCCTTGGAGAGCGGCAGCACCAGCTGACGGAACACCCGGGCGGGGGAGGCGCCGTCCATCGCCATCGCCTCGTAGAGCTCGGGGCTGATCTCGCGCATCGCCCCGGTCAGCACCAGGGTGCAGACCGGGAGGCAGAAGGCGGCGGTGGGCAGGATGATCCCGATCAGCTGGTCGTACAGGCCGGCCTTGCTGATCAGGTAGAACATCGGCACGATCACCGCCTGGGCGGGGATCGCCAGGCCGAGCAGGAAGAGCCGGAACACCCAGCCGGTGGCCCGGCCGCGGGCCCTGACGATCGCGTAGGCGAGCGGCGGGACGACCAGCAGCACGATGGCGACCACGCTGGCGGTGACGGCCAGGGTGTTCAGGAAGTCCTGGCCGAAGCCGTTGGAGAGGTCGGTCAGGTAGTTCTGGACGGTCCACTGCTTCGGCAGGCTGAGCGGGCCCTCGGTGGAGTAGTCGGCGCGGGTGCGCACGGTGGCCAGCACCAGCACGTACAGCGGCAGGCCGACCACCGCCAGCCAGAGCAGCGAGCCCAGCCCGGCCAGGTAGTTGGGGCGCTGGCGCACAGGACGCGAAAGACGCAGAGCAGGTTGACGCATGGTCAGAGGCCTTCCGTGGTGCCGCGCATCCGGTCGTAGCCGGTGAACCGGACCACCGCCAGCGAGACCAGGGTGGCGATCACCACCAGCACCAGCGCGATGGCCGAGCCGACGCCGAACTCGAAGCCCTTGAAGGCCTTCTGGTACATGTGGAAGGCGCTGACGGTGGTGTCGGTGCCGGGGCCGCCCTGGGTGAGGATCAGCACGGTGTCGAAGGTGGTGAGCCCGCCGACCACCATCAGCACCGAGGAGGTGATGACGGTGTTGCGCAGCTGCGGCAGGGTGATGTGGAAGAACTG
This sequence comes from Kitasatospora sp. NPDC088742, assembly GCF_055584905.1. Lineage (NCBI taxonomy): Bacteria > Bacillati > Actinomycetota > Actinomycetes > Kitasatosporales > Streptomycetaceae > Kitasatospora > Kitasatospora sp. NPDC088742. The sequence goes on from NZ_JBVJLD010000028.1 coordinate 19,724, forward strand.
CCGGACGGTGCCCGCCCCGTCCACCGCGGCGGCCTGGTAGAGCACCTGCGGCACGGCCCGGGCGCCGCCCTGGTAGAGCAGGGCGTGCAGCGGGGTGAACTGCCAGACGCCGACGAAGGTGAGCACCGCGATCGCGCTGCCCTGCTTGCCGAGCAGGTTGCCGTCGCCGAACAGCCAGGTGAGCTGGGACGGCACCCCGAAGTTCGGGTCGAGCACGGCCCGCCAGACCACCGAGACGGCGGTGGCGGAGAGCAGCAGCGGGACGAAGTAGATCGCCGAGAGCACGGCCCGGTTGCGCTGGTGCCCGGCGGCCCAGACGCCCAGCAGCAGCGCGATCGGGGTCTGGGTGGCCACCCCGAGCACGGTGAGCAGCAGGGTGATCCAGACCGACTGGAGCATCACCGGGTCGTTCAGCAGCGCGGTCCAGTTCTCCAGGCCGTTGAAGCGCGGATCGCTGACTCCGTCCCAGTGGGTGAAGGAGAGCACCGCGACCCCCAGCAGCGGCACGATCGCGAAGAGGGTGAAGAACAGCGCGGCGGGCACCGCCCAGACGAAGCCGGGGCGGGTCACCCCCGCGCCGGACTTCGGGGTCTGCGTCATGAGCCGGGCAAGGCCTGCATGGCCTTGATGAAGCCGTCGGCGTCGAGCTTGCCGTTGAAGAACTGCTGGATCGCGGTCTGCAGTGGGGTCTGCGCGCTCGGCGGGTAGGCCTGGTCCCAGGAGAGCTGGAACGACGGCGCGGCCTTGACCAGCTCGTACTGGTACTTGGAGTAGGCCGGACTGGCCGAGGTGTCCAGGAAGTTGACGGTGTTGGTGGTGGTCGGCAGGTTGCCGACGGCCATCTGGGCCTTCACGAACTCGTCCGAGTACATCAGCTTGAGGAAGGCGGCGGCGGCCTCGGGCTGCTTGGTCTTCTTCAGCACCGAGTAGAAGTTGTTGGTGTTGCCGACCACGTTGGCCGCGTCGCCCTTGCCGCCGCTGACGGTCGGGAAGTTGGTGTAGCCGAGGCCGGACTTGGCGAACTCCGGGTTGCCGTCGTTCTGGGTGGCGTAGTACCAGGAGCCCATCAGCTCGAAGCCGGCCTTGCCCTTGGCCACCAGCGCGGGGGAGCCGCCGTCGGTGAACTTGACCGAGTCGTAGTTGCTGCCGAAGGCGCCGGAGTCGACCAGCTCGCGCAGCGCGGCCAGCGCCTTGCGGCTGCCCTCGTCGGCCCAGGCGGACTTGTCGCCCTCGACCGCCTTCTGGAAGACGCCGGGGCCGGCGATCCGGTCGTAGAGGTACTCGAACCACATCAGGGTGGGCCACCGGTCGGCGCCGCCGAGGGCGATCGGGGTGATGCCCTTGGCCTTCAGGGTCTTGCAGGCGGCGACCAGTTCGTCCCAGGTCTGCGGCGCGGTCAGCCCGGCGTCGGCCAGCACCTTCTTGTTGTGGAACAGCAGCACCGGCTGGGTGCCGCGCATCGGGATGCCGTACGGCTTTCCCTCCACCACCGCGGAGTTGAAGACCGAGGGGAGGAAGTTGTCCTTGAGGCCGGGCTCCTTGGCGATGAAGTCGTCCAGCGGGAGCAGCAGCCCGGCCTTGACGAACGGCTGGATCGAGCCGCCGCCCCAGTTGAAGAAGATGTCCGGGGCCTGCGGGGTGTTGATGACCGTCTGCAGCTTCTGCTGGTAGTCAGCGCCGGGGACGGTGTCGAGCACCACCTTGACCTTGGAGGTCTTGTTGAAGGTCTCGACGAGCTGCTTCTCGACCTTGTTGGTGGCGTCGCCGTAGACCATCACCCGGAGCGAGCCGGAGCCCTCGTCCGAGGAGGAGGCGCCCGAGCCGCAGGCGGTGGCCGTGCCCAGCACCAGTGCGGTGACGGCGGCGATCGCGGTGAATCTGGTTCCCATACTCTTGCCCATCGTGCGAAAGTTGCGATGAACGTGCCGAATGTTGTGGAAACCTAGGTGCGTGCTCGGCGCCCCGTCAAGGGCTCCGACGGGATTCGGTTCAACCTCGGGAACGGTTAGCATCCGTGCGGTACGGCCGAGGCGGCAGCGGAGTTCGCCCGGACACGGGCGGTGCAGGAGGACGTGGTGACCAGAGTGGCGACCCTCGCCGAGATCGCGCACGAGGCCGGCGTATCGGCGCCGACAGTTTCGAAAGTCCTGAACGGCCGGGCCGATGTCGCCCCGGCGACGCGGGAGCGGGTGGAGGAGCTGCTGCGGCAGCACGGCTACCGGCGGCGGCGCGGCGGGAGCCGCACCAGCCCGCTGCTCGACCTGGTCTTCCACGAACTGGACAGCGCCTGGGCCACCGAGGTGATCCGCGGCGTCGAGAACGTGGCCCGCGAGGAGGGCCTGAGCATCGTGCTCTCCGAGTCCGCCGGGCGGCTGACGCCGGGTCAGTCCTGGGTGGACGGGGTGCTCGCCCGCCGCCCCACCGGCGTGCTGCTGGTGCTCTCCGGCCTGGACCGTTCGCAGCAGGAGCAGTTGACCGGGCGTGACATCCCGTTCGTGGTGCTGGACCCGGCGGGGGACCCGGGCCAGGGCGTGCCGGCGGTCGGCACCACCAACTGGGACGGCGGTCTGGCCGCCACCCGGCACCTGCTCGACCTCGGGCACCGCAGGATCGGCCTGATCGGCGGCCCGGCCCGGATGATGTGCAGCCGGGCCCGGGCGGACGGCTACCGGGCGGCGCTGGACATGGCCGGCATCGGGTACGACCCGGCGCTGGTGCGCGAGGGCGACTTCCACCACGAGGCCGGGCACCGGATCGGGCTGGAGCTGCTCGGCCTGCCGGACCGGCCGACGGCCGTGTTCGCCGGGAACGACCTCCAGGCCCTCGGGCTCTACGAGGCCGCCCGTGAGCTGGGGCTCCGGGTGCCGGAGGACCTCAGCGTGGTGGGCTTCGACGACCTGCCGCTGGCCCGCTGGGTGGGCCCGCCGCTGACCACCGTCCGACAGCCGCTGACCGAGATGGCCGAGGTGGCCGCGCGCCTGGTCATCGACCTGGCCCGGGGTGCCAAACCCAGCGCGCTCCGGGTGGACCTGGCCACCAGCCTGGTCGAGCGCAGCAGCACGGCGCCGCCGCCCGGCTCCGGCGGGGCGGTTGACGGAGGGTCGGCCGGGGCGGTTGACGGCGGGGCGGCGCGGCCCTAAGGTCGCCGCTGGAATCGGCGGAGATCCCGAAAGTTTCGGACTTTCCCAGGCCCTCCCAACCCTCAGCGTTCCACGCACCACCGCACGTCCGTCTCTTTGCCACCCCCACAGAGAAGGGACCACGCCGGTGTCATTCCGGACGCTCAACCCCAGCACCCCACGCCCCCGCACCCGCCCCAAGCGCGCCCTCGGCGCCGTCACCGTCGCCGCGGTGGCCGCCCTGGCCGCCGCCTCCCTGCTGCCGGCCGGCCAGGCCGACGCGGCGGGCCCGACCCTGCGCTCGCTCGCCGAGGCGAGGGGCATCTACTTCGGGACCGCCATCGGCCAGGGCGACCTGAACAACCCGGCGCTCACCGCGATCGCCGGCAGCCAGTTCGGCATGCTCACCCCCACCAACGAGATGAAGTGGGACACGGTCGAGTCCAGCCGCGGCAACTTCAACTTCGGCCCCGGCGACCGGATCCTCTCCTTCGCCCAGGCCAACTCGATGAAGGCGCGCGGCCACACCCTGGTCTGGCACAGCCAACTCCCGTCCTGGGTCAGCAACCTGCCGAACGACCAGGTCAAGTCGGCGATGCAGAACCACATCGCGAACACGGTCGGCCACTACAAGGGCAAGCTCTACGCCTGGGACGTGGTCAACGAGATGTTCAACGAGGACGGCAGCTTCCGCGACGACGCCTTCTACCGGTCGATGGGCACCGGCTTCGTGGCCGAGGCGCTGCGCGCCGCCAAGGCCGCGGACCCGGGCGTCAAGCTCTACCTGAACGACTACAACATCGAGGGCCTGAACGCGAAGAGCGACGCCATGTACAACCTGGCGAAGTCCCTCAAGTCGCAGGGCGTGCCGCTGGACGGCATCGGCTTCCAGGCCCACTTCATCACCGGCCAGGTGCCCTCCTCGCTGAAGGCCAACCTCCAGCGCTTCACCGCCCTCGGCCTCGACGTGGCGATCACCGAGCTGGACGACCGGATGCGGCTCCCGGTGACCAGCGCCAACCTGGCCCAGCAGGCCGGCGACTACGCCTCGGTGGTCACCACCTGCCTGGCCGTCACCGGCTGCGTGGGCCTCACTCAGTGGGACGTCGGCGACGCGGACTCCTGGATCCCGGGCACCTTCCCCGGCGAGGGCGCCGGCACCATGTACGACAACAACTACCAGCCCAAGCCCGCCTACACGGCCGCGCAGAACGCGCTCGCCAACGGCACCTCCACCCCGACCCCGACTCCCACGCCGACCCCGACCGCGACCCCCACGCCGACTCCCACCCCGACCCCCACGCAGGGTGGCGCGGCGTGCAAGGTCACCGGTACGGCCAACGCCTGGAACACCGGCCTGACCACCGACATCACCGTCACCAACACCGGCACGGCCACCCTCAACGGCTGGTCGCTGGCCTTCACGCTGCCCGCCGGACAGACCGTCACCAACAGCTGGAACGCCGCCATCACCCCGGCCGGCGGCCAGGTCACCGCGACCAACCTCAGCTACAACGGCACCCTGGCCCCCGGCGCCGGCACCTCCTTCGGCTACCAGGCCACCCACACCGGGAACGCCGGTCTGCCCGACCGGTTCACCCTCAACGGCGTCTCCTGCACCCCGGCCTGAGCCTCCGTCAGGCCGGACGGCCCGCACCCCCCACCCGGGGTGCGGGCCCTCAGTGCGTCGGGCCGAAGCCGCCCCAGACGGCCGCCGGGCCGTCCGAGGTCTCCACCCGGTAGCTGTCGCCCGCGGCGTTGCGGGTGCCGGTCACGTGGTTGAACTGCCCGGAGAACATGTGCTGTCCGGCCGGCACGGTGTGCCCGGGCTTGAGCACCCAGCGGTAGACCAGGGTGCCGCCGCTCTCCTGCACGGTGAAGGTGAAGTCCTCCGGCGGCAGGGTCCGCCAGTTGCCGGTGTCCTTCACCCCGCCGGTCTGCGCGATCCTCAGCTCCACGGTGAGCGAGCCGAGCGGCCGGCCGGTCTTGACGGTGAGGTCGTTCTGCTCCCAGAACACCGTGCTGTCCCGGCTCACCGAGCCGGACGAGGTGAGCGGCCCGTTCTGGGCCCGGCTGCTCGCCGACGGCGTCGGGCGCGGGCTGCTCGGGGTGCTGCTCGGGGCCGCGGCAGTCGCGCGCTCGGTCGGCGTCGGGGTCGGCGTCGGGCTCGGGCTGACCGTCGGGGCCGGGTCGACCGGGGCGACGGCCGGCGGCTCCGGCGGCGGCGTCCGGACGATGGCGGCGACGGCCAGACCGCCGGTCGCCAGCACGCCCGCGCTCGCCAGGGTGGCCAGCGCGACCCGGGGCCACCGCCGGGCGGGCCGGGCGTGGCGGACCGCGGGGCCGGCCTGCCCGGCGGCCATCCCGCGCTCGATCCGGGCCAACATCCTTGCGCGGTCCGGCTGGTGGGCCCAACCGGCTTCCCGCAGCTGCCGGGTGGTGTCCTGGTTCACCGAATCCTGGTTCACCGATGCCTCCTTCCTGCCACCAGTTCCCCGGCCGCTCGTGCTCCGAGCAGCCGCTCCAACTCAGCCATCCCCTTCGAGGTCTGGCTCTTCACCGTACCGACCGAGACGCCGAGCACCGCAGCCGTGTCCCGCTCCGGCAGGTCGAAGGCGTGCCTCAGCACCACGCAGGCCCGCTTGCGGAACGGCAGCCGGGCCAGTGCGCTCCGCACGTCCAGCACCGCCGCCACGTCCGTGCCGGACGTCGTCTCGGGGTGGCGGGACCAGAACAGCGCGATCCGGCGGCGTTCGCGCACCGCGCCGCGGATGCGCTCGCGGGCCATGTTGGCCACCACCCCCCGGGCGTAGGCGAGCGGGTGGTCGGCGCTGCGCAGCCGGTCCCAGCGCTGCCACAGGGCCAGCAGGGCGTCGGCGGCCAGGTCGTCGGCCGCGTCCGCCTCGCCGGTCAACATGTGCGCGAGACGGGCCAGTTCGGCATGGTGGCGTTCGAAGAAGTCGTGGAACTCCGTGGACGCGTCATCGGGGAGCATCTCCCTCGGTCGCCCTCTCCCTACGAATGTACATATTTCAACAAGCCCCGCAGCGTACCAGGGCCGGTGGGCGGCGCCGCACGCAGCCCACCGGCCGGACGGTTCAGGACTGGTCGCCGTACACCACGCCGCGGCCGGTGCCGCCCAGGTAGACCCGGCCGAAGACGTCCGGGTCACCGGTGATCTCGCTGATGGTGGTGCCGCCGAACTGGTGCCGGTCGTCGTTGATCCGGAGCCAGGTCGAGCCCCCGTCGGTGGAGCGGAACAGCCCGGTGACGCCCTTCACGGTGCCGCTGAGGTAGATCGCCTGGTAGCGGGCGCCCGGGGCGGCCTTGCCGAAACCGACGCCGGCGGCCCGTTGCACCTCGGCCGCCTTGGTGAAGTGCGCACCGCCGTCGGTGGAGTGCAGCAGCCCCCGGTCCCCGCCCGCGATCCACAGGTCGCCGGAGACGCCCGGGACGGCCCTGAGCTGACCGCCCGTCAGACCGGTGGCCCGGACGGCGAAGCTGTGGCCGCCGTCGGTGCTGGCGTAGAGGGTGCCGCCGCTGAGGGAGTAGAAGAGGCGCGCGTCCGCCCGGTCGGCCACCACGACCGCGTCCTTGGGCAGGCCGGAGACCGCCGACCACCTGGTGCCCCGGTCGGTGGAGTACGACGGCGTCCGGCCCTGCGGGGTCCACACCACGGTGGCGCCGTCCGCCGAGACCGCCGCCGAACCGCCGCCCGCGTCGGCCGAGGGGGTGCCGCCGAACGGCTTCCAGCCGGCCCCGCCGTCGGAGGACCAGGCGCCGTGCTGCTCGCCGCCGAGCCCGACCCGGACCGCGAACTCCGGCTTGGCCTGGGCGAAGTCGATGCCGGTGGTGTTGGTGAACTGCGGTCCGGAGAGCGGGCCGGAGGGCACCTTGGTGAGGTCCTCGTGCCGGAAGCCGCTGACGTCGCCGAGCGCGCTGAGCAGCGGCTGGCCGGGCGGCTTGGCCAGGCCGAGCACCGCGGTCTCCTCCAGCCCCTTGGCCGGGATGGTCCAGTGCGTCTGCCCGCCCCGGTCCGCCGCCGTCACGTCCCGGCTGCCCCACAGGCCCGAGCCGGTGCCGTAGATCACGTGCCCGGAGTCGAACGGGTCGATCGCCAGCGAGCCCATCCAGTGGCCGATGTGGGTGCCCACGTACGGAGCGGCCGAGGCGTCCCGGACCGAGGTGGCGCCGAGCGCCTTCCAGGAGCCGCCGCCGTCGGTGGTCCGGTACACCTCGTCCGAGGGCCACCAGCGGTCCAGCGTGGTGACCATCACCGTCCCCGGGTGGTCCCGGTCGACCGCCAGCCCGGCGAAGCCGTAGTTCCCGCTGGACGGCGAGATGTCCTTCCAGGCACCGCTGGACGGGGTGTGCTTCCAGACCGAACCGGCGGTCACCCCGTTCGGGCCCAGGCCGTTGGAGTAGGTCAGGTAGAGCGAGCCGTCACCGGCCAGCACCCCGTGGTGCGGAATCTGCCCCTTCGGCTGGCCGGGCACCGCCTGCCAGGTGGCGCCGTTGTCGGTGGAGCGGTAGAGCGAGGTGGTCCTGTCGGCCACGCCGACGTAGATGGTCCGGCTGTCGGCCGGGCCGAAGGTCACGAAGGAGACCCCGGCCCCGCTGCTCGCGCCGTCCTTGACCGGGAAGCCGGTGACCTGAGCCCACGTCACCCCGAAGTCGGTGGAGCGCCAGAGCCCGTTCTTCCGGGTGCCCAGGTAGAGGACGCGGTGGTCGGACGGGTCCACCATCAGCCGCTCGCCCATCGAGCGGCCGTCCTCGTTGCCGCCCAGCTTGAACGGCAGGTCGGTGCGCTGGAAGGTCCGCCCCTGGTCGGTGGAGCGCAGCAGTGCGCCGTTCCCCACCCAGTCGTTGGTGTAGAGGCCGCTGGCCAGGTAGAGGCGGTCGGGGTCGACCGGGTCGGTGGCCAGGCTGTCGATGCCGAGCAGGTTGAAGTCGCCGATCCAGTCGGTCAGCGGTGTCCACCGCTCGGCCGTGGCGTCCCAGCGGTAGGCGCCGCCGATGTCGGTGCGCGCGTACAGCAGGTCCTTGCGGGCGGGGTTGAAGACCAGGCCGGTGACGAAGCCGCCGCCGACGATCTGCGCGTTGTTCCAGGTGTACCCGCCGGTGCCGCCGACCTTCACCAGCCGCCACTGCTGGTTGGTGCTGCCCTTGTAGGCGTACTGGATCAGCGGCACGCCGTCGGCGCTGGAGCCGCCCCACACGTCCAGCGCCAGGCCGCTGCTGCGGGAGACGAACTTGACCGCCGACCCGCCCACGTCCTCCATCCGCCACTGCTGCGCGGCGGTGTTGCGGTCGGTCTGCTGCTCGATCGCGGCGACCGGGGCGGTGGAGGCGCCCCGGACCCCGAGCACCTTGCCGGAGCTGCGGTTCACCAGCTCGTAGAAGCCGCCCCCGACCTGCTTCAGCTGCCACTGCTGGCCGGCGGCGCCGTCCGTCCGGCCCTGCTGCCTGACCCAGGCTCCGTCCGCCGGGTCGGCCCCGGGCACGGCCAGCGCCTTGTCGCTGCGGACGGACACCACCTCGTAGTAGGCGCCCGGATCCACCACGGCGGCCTCCGAGTCGGCCTGGACGAACAGCAGGTACGGCCCGAGCACACCGGGCACGCCCAACGCCAGCGCCACCGCCGTCCGGCGACGGCGGTGGCGGCCGCGCGGCTTGCGTCCGCGCGTGGTGGGGTCGGTCTCGTTCATCGGGAGCAGCTCCTTGCCTCGGTGTCTGGTCACCCGTCAGTTGCCGCGGTGCCGAGGAAGGTTGCCGTCGTTCGGGAAAAGATTTTTTCGGGAGGGCTCAGCGCAGGTTGAACTCCAGGGCCGGGACGGCGTTGCGGACCAGGGACTTGGCCTGCGCGGGCCACCAGGCGCCGGCCTTGGGGTCGACGATGCCGTACTCCGGGTCGACGGTGCCGCCGGGGATGCCGCGGTTGCACTCGCCGTCGGACTGGCCGACGGTCTTGATCCACAGGTAGGCGTCGACCAGCGGGACTCCGGTGTTCGCGGTCGGGCGGTTGCCGATGCCGCTGCCGGGGGCGTTGCACCAGACCTGCGGGTCGCCGCTGTACTTGCCGGGCGGCGGGGTCCAGGAGCCCCGGCCGTTGCGGCTGGTGTCGACCACCAGGTGGGTCAGCTCGGCGACCGGCGGGGTGCCGACGTTCTGCTGGAACCAGTCGTCGGTCCAGTGCCAGGTGGAGAAGTCGTCCACGTTCACCGCGTTGCCCGGCTGCCCGTCGTTGGGGGCGGCGGGGGAGTAGTACTGGCCGGCGCACCAGTCGGCGTGGCCCTTGGCCCAGTCCGGGCCCTTGGTGGCGAACCAGAGGCACTGGGAGACCCAAGTGCCGTAGTGCGTACCGAGGTTGGTGGCCAGATAGTTGGAGACGTTGAGCGAGAAGCCCTGGGTGCGGGCGACCCCGGCCTGGATCAGGCGGTTGGAGATGTCGCCGACGGAGCGCCAGTGGCTGTTGCCGGCGTCCAGGTAGACCACGCTGTTCGGCTGCTTGGCCAGCGCGTCCACCGCGTGGTTGAGGTCGCCGATCCGGCCGGCCGTCACGGTGCCGGTGGGGTCGCTGTCGGGCCCGCAGTCGGAGGGCAGGTTGGCCAGGCCGTCCGGCTCCAGGATCACCACCGCCTTGCTGCGGCCGAGGCCGCGGGCGAAGGCGTCGATCCAGGCCTTGTACTCGGCGTCCGACTGCGCGCCGCCGGAGGAGTACTGCGAGCAGTCGCGCAGCGGGATGTTGTAGGCCACCAGGACCGGCACCGTCCCGGTCCGCTCGGCGCGCCGCACCAGGTCGCGGACCTTGGCCTCGACCTGGGCCGGGGTGCCGTCGGTGAACCACGCGGCCTCCGGCCAACTGGCGAGCTTGGCCATCGACTTGGCGCCCTCGAAGTCCCCGCGCCACAGGTCGCTGACGGCCTGGCGGGTCGCGTCGCTGTTCGGGTCGACGTAGAACCGGGCGTTCGCCGGGAGGGTGTGGGAGGCGGCCGCGGTGCCGGCCTGGGCGGTGGCCGGGGCGACCGCGCCGACCAGCAGCGTGAGCGCGCCGGTGGCCAGCGCGGAGCGGTACAGGGAGGTGCGCACGGGGTTCCTTCGATAGGGGAGGCGGTCGGTGGGCGCCGGGTGGGGGAGCGGGGCGGAGGGGGTGCCCCGGCCCGGGGCCGCGTGGGGGTCGGCCCGGGGTCGGGGCGGGGCCGGCATACTGATGGGTGGATCAGTAGCCGTAGATCATCTTGTAGGCGACCTCGGGCAGGAACTGCCCGGCCGAGGAGCCGCCGCCGACGCCGCAGTTGCCGTCGGACTCGCCGGGGATCTTGATCCAGAGCAGCATCTCGGCGCCGCCGCCGCGCTGGGTGGCCGGGCCGGTCTTCCGGCCGGCCGGGTTGCACCACTGGCCGTTGGAGCCGTTGCCGCTGCGGCTGCTGTCGACCACGAACGGCTTGGTGTAGCCGTAGGCGGAGAGCGCGGAGTTGACGGAGTTGCCGTAGGAGGAGTTCTCGCCGGTGTAGTAGTAGTTGGAGACGTTCAGCGAGAAGCCGTGCGCGTCGGCGACCCCGGCCGCGTTGAGCTGCTGGGCCATGGTGTTGGCGGCCACCCAGCCGGGGTTGCCGGCGTCCAGGTAGACCCAGGTGTTGGGGGCCTTGGCCTTGAACTGGGCGATGGCGTTGCGCAGCATGGCGTTGCGCTCGCCGACCTGAGCCGGCGTCATGCAGCTCTCGTGGCCGAGCGCGTCGGGCTCCAGTACCACCAGCGCCGGCCGGTTGCCGATGCCGCCGGCGAAGGCCGCGATCCAGCTGTCGTAGGCGGCCTTGCTGCCGGCGCCGCCGCCGGACTGGCCGCCGCAGATGTCCCGGTTGGGGATGTTGTACGCGACCAGGATCGGCAGCTTGTCCACCGAGTCGGCGCGGCCGACGTAGGAGCCGGCGGCCGAGCCGATGTCACCGCTCCAGTTCCCGAACCAGCGGGCGGCCGGGACGTTGCCGATGGAGGTGCGGATCACCGAGGCGCGGCCGTCGCCGGGGTTGGCGTTGGCCCAGCGCAGTGCGGAGTTGTCGGGGTCGGTGTAGAAGCCGCTGGTCATGCCGGTGGGGTCGGCGGCGTGCGCCGGCCCTGCGGTGATCAGGGCGAGGCCGGTGGCCAGCATCCCGGCCAGCAGGGCGGAGCCCGTTCGTACGGACGTGCGCATGGTTTCCTCCGATGGGTGGGGGCGGAGAAGTGGAAGCGCTTCCAGTTTTGCCGCGGGTCCGGACCGCGTTGATGGGATGATTGGGTTTGCCGCCACCCTGTGTCAAGAGGTTGAACACGGCACAGTCATGATCCTCCGTTCTGCCGCGATAGGTTGGAAGCGCTACCGGATCTCTGCCGCCGTGCGGCCCCGGAGCCCGGGAGGGACGTGGAATCATGGTCCTGTCCGCGGTCCGTCCGAGCCCGAAGGAGCAGGCCCTCCCATGGAGCCGTCAGCCAAGCGCATGCCGACCCTCGACGAGGTGGCCGAACGAGCCGGCGTGTCGCGGACGGCGGCCTCCCGGGCGATCAACAACGCCCCGCACGTCAGCCGGGCCAAGCGGGAGGCGGTCCAACGGGCGGTCAGGGAGCTGGGGTTCGTGCCCAACCCGGCCGCGCAGGCGCTGGCCACCCGCCGGGTCGGCGCGGTGGTGCTGGCCGTCTCCAGCGACGAACCGGGCCTGTTCGCCGACCCGTTCTTCGCCGAGGTCATCGTCGGCGTCAGCACCGCGCTGGAGCCCACCGACCTGGAGCTGATCCTGCTGCTCGCCAACACCCCGCGCGGCCGGGAGCGGTTCGAGCGGCTGCTGCGCTCGCGCCGGGCCGACGGGGTCATGCTGATGGCGCTGCGCGGTGACGACCCGTTGGCGAGACTCGGCGAGCAGGCCGAGCTGCCGGTGGTCTTCGGCGGGCTCCCGCTGGCCGGGGAGCCGAAGTGGTACGTGGACGCGGACAACCGGGGCGGAGGGCGGCTGGCCGCCGAGCACTTCGTCAGCTCCGGCCGCAGACGCCCCGTCATGATCACCGGGCAGCCGGACGCCAGGGCCTCGGTGGCCCGCGAACAGGGCTTCGCCGAGGGCCTCAGGCTGGCCGGCCTGCCGCTGCTCGCGGTCGAGCCGGGGCACTTCAGCGAGGACGGCGGAGCCGCCGCGATGGACCGGCTGCTCGCACTGGAGCCCACTCCCGACGCGGTGTTCGCGGCCTCCGACGCGATGGCCATCGGGGCCCTGCGCACCCTGCGCGAGCGCGGCCTGCGGGTGCCCGGGGACATCGCGGTGATCGGCTTCAACGACCTGGCCAGTGCCCGGCACGCCAGCCCGCCGCTGACCACGGTGCACCAGCCGGTGCGGGCGCTCGGGCACGAGATGGCCAGGATGCTGATCAGCGTGGTGGAGGGCCAGGACCCGAGCCCGCTGATCCTCCCCACCCGGCTGACGGTGCGGGAGTCCGCCCCAGGGCTGTGAGCCAGTGCCGCACCCGGCACCCGGCACCCGGGGCCATCGCTGGAAGCGCTTCCAATTCGTGATCGCCCGGCCTGGCTTCAAGCCTTGACACCGCACGGCAATGCGCCCGAAACTTCCGGTCAAGCCCCTCTGGAAGCGCTTCCAGCTACCGAGGGAACGTCACTCGTCGAGCCCGGCCCGCCCGTCCCGGCGGCGCCACGGGCCACCCGTCCCCACAGCATGGGAGCGCTCCCGCATGACCAGCTCGACCCAGCTCACCGCGGCCGCTCCGGCCCACCGGCCGGAAGGCACCGACGCACTCCGGCACTTCCCCCCGGGCTTCCTCTGGGGCAGCGCCACCTCCGCGTACCAGATCGAGGGCGCCGTCCTCGAGGACGGGCGCGCCCTGTCGATCTGGGACACCTTCAGCCACACCCCGGGCCGGGTGCACCGCGGTGACACCGGCGACATCGCGGTCGACCACTACCACCGGTGGCGCGAGGACGTGGCCCTGATGAAGAAGCTCGGCCTCGGCGCCTACCGCTTCTCCGTCGCCTGGCCGCGAATCCAGCCCACCGGCCGGGGCCCGGCCCTGCGGACCGGCCTGGACTTCTACCGGCGCCTCGCCGACGAACTGCTCGCGGCCGGCATCACCCCGGTCGCCACCCTCTACCACTGGGACCTGCCCCAGCAGTTGGAGACCGAGGGCGGCTGGCCGGCCCGGGACACCGCCGAGCGGTTCGGCGAGTACGCGGCCCAGGTGGCCGAGGCGCTGGCCGACCGGGTGCAGTACTGGACCACGCTGAACGAGCCCTGGTGCTCGGCCTTCCTCGGCTACGGCTCCGGCGTGCACGCCCCCGGCCGGACCGACCCGGGCGACGCGCTGCGCGCGGCCCACCACCTCAACCTCGCCCACGGCCGGGGCGTCGCCGCGCTGCGGGCCGCCCTGCCCGGGACGGCCCAGCTCTCGGTCTCGCTCAACCTGCACCAGCTGCGCCCGCTGACCGACACCCCCGAGGACCACGAGGCCGTCCGCCGGATCGACGCCGTCGCCAACCGGATCTTCCTGAGCCCGCTGTTCCGCGGCGAGTACGACGCCGACCTGATGCAGGACACCGCGCACCTGGTCGACTGGGACCAGCTGGTCCGGCCCGGCGACCTGGCCGCCATCAGCGCCCCGATCGACCAGCTCGGCCTCAACTACTACACCCCCGCCGTGGTCTCCGGCAGCGGCGCCTCCCGCACCGACGCGCACGGCAGCGGCGAGCACTCGCCCTGGCCCGGCTCCGAGCAGGTGGCCTTCCACCAGCCCCCCGGCGAGGTCACGGCGATGAACTGGACCATCGACCCCACCGGCCTGCGCGACCTGATCGACCGCATCCAGCGGGAGCGGCCCGGCCTGCCGGTCATCGTCACCGAGAACGGCATGGCCTGCGAGGACTACGTCACCCCCGAGGGCGAGGTGAACGACCAGGAGCGGATCGCCTACGTGCACCAGCACCTGACGGCCGTTCACGAGGCGATCGAGGCCGGAGCCCCGGTGGCCGGGTACTTCCTCTGGTCGCTGCTGGACAACTTCGAGTGGGCCTACGGCTACGCGAAGCGGTTCGGCATGGTGCACGTCGACTTCCCCACCCAGCTGCGCACCCCCAAGGACAGCGCGTACTGGTACGGCCGGGCGAGCCGCGGCGGGGCCATCCCGCGCACGCTCTCCTGACGGCCGGTCAGTGCGCACCCCACCCACCGGCCGGAGGCACCGATGAACCCCCGGACCAGGTCCGAGCCCGCACCGACGATCTACCACGTGGCCCGGCACGCCGGCGTCTCCATCGCCTCGGTCTCCCGGGTGCTGAACGGGCGCGGCAACCCGCTCCCGGCCACCCGGGAGCGGGTGGAGCGGGCGGTGGCCGAGCTCGGCTTCGTGCCGGACGGCGCCGCCCGCGCCCTGAGCACCCGGCTCAAGCGGGTGATCGGAGTGGTGCTGCGCCGGGTGCACGGCACCGACGACGGCCGCCCGTTCGCCGGGGAGCAGGAGAGCCTGCTCTTCGGTGACCAGGTCAACCGCGGCATCGAGATCGCGGCCCAGCACAGCGAGTTCGACCTGCTGGTGTGCTCCCTCGACATCAGCGAACGCGCCTCGGCGGCCCGGATCGCCACCGTCGCCGGCAAGTGCGACGGCCTGATCCTGCACGACCGGGTGCTCCCGCCCGGCCAGATCGCCGCCATCGCCCGCAACCTCCCCGTGGTCACCCTGGCCGGCCCGCCGGGCGCGGCCGCCGCCAACATCGGCAGCGACAGCGCGGCCGGCATGCGGGAACTGACCCGCCATCTGGTCCAGGACCACGGCTACCGGCGGCTGGCCTACCTGGCCGGCCACCCGGACAGCCCGGACAACCTGGCCCGCTCCCACGCCTTCACCACCCAGGCCCGCAAGCTGGGGGCCGAGGTGCTCACCGGCCCCGACTGGCAGGGCGACTACTCGGCCGGGCGCGGGGCCGAGCTGGTCCGCGGGCTGCTGGCCCGGGGAGCCGCCCCGCCCCGCGCCATCGCCTGCGCCAACGACCAGACCGCCCTCGGCGTGGTGCACGCCCTGACCGAGCACGGCCTGCGCGTCCCCGAGGACGTCGCGGTGACCGGCTTCGACGACCTGCCCTTCGCGCGCCACCTCCGGCTGACCACCGTGCGCCAGCCCGTCCAGCGGATCGGCGCCCAAGCCTTCGAGGTACTCCACTCGATGATCACAGCTGACCACCCGTCACCCACCGCTCCACCGGGCGACGTCCTGCTCCCCGCCACGCTGGTCCGCCGGGAGTCCTGCGGCTGCCAGGCCAAGCTCACCGTCCCGCGCCAGTGGCGCGCGACCGACGAAAGGGGGTGACGGCATGCGCACCCTGCTGCGCCGCCTCGGCTTCTACCTGCTGGCCGGTCTCGCCGCGGTGACCCTGAACTTCTGCCTGGCCCGGCTGCTGCCCGGCAGTGCCCTCCAGAACGCGCTGTCCAAACTGCGCGGCGCCAACCTCGACCCGGCCGCGATCAAGGCCCTGGAGGCCCAGTACGGCACCGGCTCCGACCAGAGCCTCCCTTCCCAGTACCTGAGCTACCTCGGCCACCTGCTCCAGGGCGACCTGGGCCTGTCCACCTCGCAGTCCGCGCCGGTCACCTCGATCCTCGGCGACACCCTGCCCTGGACGCTCGGCCTGGTCGGCACCGCCACCATGCTGGCCTTCGTGGTCGGCACCCTGGCCGGCATCGTGGTCGGCTGGAAGCGCAACGGCCTGCTGGACGGACTGCTGCCGGCCGCCACCTTCTTCCAGTCGGTGCCCTACTTCATCCTGGCCTTCCTGGTGATGATGACCCTCGGCTACTTCGGCGGCGTCTTCCCCTACCAGAACGGCTACGACATCGGCCGCAACGCCCATCTGACGCCGGGTTGGAACGGACCCTTCGTCAGCAGCGTGGTCGAGCACGGCGCGCTGCCGGCGCTCACCGTGGCGCTCGCCTCGCTGGCCGGCTGGATCGTCGGGATGCGCAACATGATGGTCACCACGATGGACGAGGACTACGTCCTGGTCGCCGCCGCCAAGGGCCTGCCGCAGTGGCGGGTGGCCGCGGTGGCGGCGCGCAACGCGATCCTGCCGACCATCTCCAACTTCGCGCTGTCGATCAGCCTGGTGGTGACCGGCTCGCTGGTCACCGAGATCGTCTTCACCTATCCCGGCGTCGGCTGGCAGATCTACCAGGCGATCCTCACCGGGGACTACCCACTGCTCCAGGGCATCCTGCTGGTCGTCGTGTTCACCGTGCTGGCCGTGAACCTGCTCGCCGACCTCGCCTACGTCGCCCTCGACCCGCGCGCCCGCAAGGAGGGCTGACGATGCGTCCGCTGCGCTCCCCCAAGGTGCTGGTCGGCCTCGGCCTGCTGGCGCTCCTGCTGCTGCTCGCCCTGGTCGGGCCGCTGCTCGCGCCGCACTCGGCCGACTGGCAGGCCGACCGGATCAGCGGCGTGCCGCTGGCGCCGTCGGGCCGGTTCTGGCTCGGCACCGACCAGCAGCAGCACGACCTGTTCTCCCGGCTGCTGGCCGGCGGCCGGGACACCCTGCTGATCTCCTTCCTGGCCGGGCTGCTGGCCTGCGTGCTCTCCGTCCTGGTGGGCGTCACCGCCGGGTTCGTCGGGGGGCTGCTGGACGACCTGCTCTCCGCCCTGGCCAACATCTTCCTGGCGCTGCCCGGCCTGCTGATCCTGATGGTGATCATGAAGCCGCTGCCGCCCGAGGAGACCTCCAACCCGCTGCTGATCGGCTCGGTCATCGCCCTCACCGCCTGGGCCTGGGGAGCCAGGGTGCTCCGCGCCCAGACCCTCGCCCTGCGCGGCGCCGACTACGTCGAGGCCGCCCGGGTGATCGGCGAACGGACCTGGCGGATCATCCTGTTCGAGGTGGTGCCGAACCTGCTGCCGATCCTGGCCTCGGCGTTCATCTTCACCGTCATCTACGGCATCGGCACCTACACCGCGCTGGCCTGGCTCGGCGTCATCAGCCCCGCTGCCGTCACCTGGGGCACCGTGCTCAACGAGGCCCAGTCCTCCGGCGCCGCGGTCAACGGCTACTGGTGGTGGTACCTGCCGCCGGCCCTGGCCGTCGCCCTGGTCGGCATCGCGCTGGCCCTGGTCAACTTCGGCATCGACGAGGTGATCAACCCCCGGCTGACCTCGGCCCGCACCGGCCGGGCCCGCGGCGTGAAGTTCCGGCTCGGCCTCACCCCCGTGCTCAATTCCGTGCCCGCGCCCGTACTCAAGTCCCCGAAGGAGGCCAAGCCGTGACCGGCGAGCCCGTCCTCGAAGTCCGCGACCTGTGCGTCGACTACGGCCTCGGCGCGACCGGGGTGCGCGCCGTCACCGACGCCACCCTCACCCTGCGCCGCGGTGAAGTCCTCGGCCTGGCAGGCGAATCCGGCTCCGGGAAGTCCACCCTGGCCTACGCCGTCACCCGGCTGCTGCGGGCCCCCGGTGTGATCACCGGCGGCGAGGTCCGCTTCCACGGCCCCGACGGCGTCCTCGACCTGCTGGAGGCGGACGCCGCCGCGCTGCGCCGGATCCGCTGGGACCAGATCTCGGTGGTGTTCCAGAGCGCCATGCACGCGCTCAACCCGGTCGCCCGGATCGACGCCCAGCTCACCGACGCGCTGCGGGCCCACCGGGCCCAGCTGACGGCAGCCCAACGGCGGGAGCGGGCGGTCGAGTTGCTCCGCCTGGTCGGCATCGGCGAGGAGCGCCTGCGCAGCTACCCGCACGAGCTCTCCGGCGGCATGCGCCAGCGCGTGATGATCGCGATGGCGCTGGCCCTGGAGCCCCGGGTGGTCATCATGGACGAACCGACCACCGCCCTGGACGTGGTGACCCAGCGGGAGATCCTGGAAGAGCTGATGCAGCTCAAGGACCGCCTCGGCTTCGCCATCGTGTTCATCACCCACGACCTGTCGCTGCTGATCGAACTGGCCGACACCATCGCCATCATGTACGCCGGGCGGATCGTCGAACTCGCGGACGCCCAAGGGCTGTTCCACGCACCCCGGCACCCCTACACGCTCGGGCTGCTGAACTCCTTCCCCTCCCTGCACGGCGAGCGGGTCCGGATGGAGGGCATCCCCGGGGCGCCGCCCGCGCTCACCGCGCTGCCGGCCGGCTGCGCCTTCCACCCGCGCTGCCCGTTCGCACTGGAGCGCTGCGCCGAGGAGACCCCGCAACTTACCGTCCCCGCCGGGGAGTCCGACCACCGCTCGGCAGCCTGCTGGCTGCACCAGGACGGCCAGGCCGTCCCCGCACCGCTCGCCCGAGTCCTCGGGAGCACCCTGTGACCATCCCCGAGACGACCACCGGGACCACCCCCGTGGTGCACGGCCCGGACCGCCCGGGCACCCCCGCGCTGGAGGCCCGGCGCCTGACCAAGCACTTCCCGGTCCACGACGGACTGCGCCGCGGGCGGGTGGTGCACGCCGTCGAGGACATCTCGCTGGCACTGCCCCAGGGCACCGTCACCGCCGTGGTCGGCGAATCCGGCTCCGGGAAGTCCACCCTGGCCCGGCTGCTCACCCGGCTGATCACCCCCACCTCCGGCGAACTCCTGCTGGACGGACGGCCGGTGGGGGAGCGCGGCCGGGACCGGCGCGACTACGCCGGCCAGGTGCACCTGGTCCTCCAGGACCCGTTCTCCTCGCTCAACGGCGTGCACAGGGTCCGCCACCACCTGGAGCGCCCGCTCAAGCTGCACCGCGGGCTGCGCGGGGACGAACTCGACTCCGTGGCAGCCGAGTTGCTCGAACGGGTGAACCTGAGCCCGGCCGGCCGCTACCTCGACAAGTACCCGCACGAGCTCTCCGGCGGCCAGCGCCAGCGCGTCGCCATCGCCCGCGGCCTGGCCGTCCGGCCCCGGGTGCTGCTGGCCGACGAACCGGTCTCCATGCTGGACGTCTCGATCCGCCTCGGCGTGCTCAACCTGCTCGACGAACTGCGCGAGCAGGAGCAGTTGGCGATCCTCTACGTCACCCACGACATCGCCTCGGCCCGCTACCTGGCCGACACCGTGGTGGTGATGTACGCCGGCCAGGTCGTCGAGTCCGGCCCGGCCGAGCGGATCACCGACGCCCCCGCCCACCCCTACACCCAGCTGCTGCTGTCCGCCGCGCCCGACCCGCACCGCCGCGAGTCGGTGGTGCTGCGCGGACGGGGCGCCCCGCCCAGCCTGATCGACCCGCCGAGCGGCTGCCGGTTCCACCCGCGCTGCCCGCTGGCGATGCCGGTCTGCGCCGAGACCGCGCCCCCGGCCCTGCCGGCCGGGGACGGCCAGGTCGCCGCCTGCTGGCTGCTCAAGCCCACGTAGTCCTCCCTCTTCTGATCCCCCTTCACCTGTTCACCGGAATCCAGGAGCACACCACCATGCGCCGAACCACCTCCCTGAGAGCCCTCGCCCTGGTCGCCGCGATCGGCCTCGCCACCGCCGCCTGCACCGGGTCCAGCGGCTCGGCCTCCGGCGACAAGGCCGCTGGGGACCAGACCCTGGTGGTCGAGTCCACCCCCGTCCCCTCCTTCACCGAGAACTACAACCCCTTCGACAGCAACTCCTTCGTCTCGGCCGCCAACGCCCGCTCGCTGGTCTTCGAGCCGCTGTTCCAGTTCAACACCCTCAAGGCCGACCAGCCCCCCATCCCGTGGCTGGCCAAGTCCGCCGACTGGTCCAACGGCAACAAGACCCTCAAGCTGACCCTCGAGTCGGGCGTCAAGTTCAGCGACGGCAAGCCCTTCACCTCCGAGGACGTGAAGTTCACCTTCGAGATGCTCAAGGCCAACCCGGCCACCAACACCGGCGGCACGCCGCTGCCGGCCAGCATCAGCACCCCCGACGCCACCACCGTGCTGCTGGAGTTCGACGGCCCGCAGAAGGCCAACTTCGTCGGCATCGGCAACCAGCTGATCGTGCCCAAGCACATCTGGTCCACCGTCAGCAGCCCCGCCAGCGCAGTCATCAAGGCAGACCAGGCCATCGGCACCGGCCCCTACCTGGTCGAGAAGTTCACCGCGCAGAACGTCACCTTCAAGGTCAACCCGCAGTTCCGCGAGACCCCCAAGGTCAAGCGGATCTCCTTCCCGGCCTACGCCACCAACGAGGCCGCCACGCTGGCCCTGAGCAAGGGCGAGATCGACCTCACCGGCAACAACATCAGCAACGTCCAGACCGCCTTCGTCGGCAAGAACCCCGAGCACCACCACCTGTTCCAGGCCAAGGCGCCCTACTACCCGGCCTCCAACACGGTCTCGCTCTTCCTCAACACCAAGAGCTCCACCGCCACCGCGCTCGCCGACCCGGCCGTCCGCAAGGCGGTCAGCGCCGGCCTCAACCGCCGCGCCTACTCCGGCCAGTGCGAGACCGACTACGCGCTGCCCGCCACCTCCTCCGGCGGCCTGCTGCTCCCGGCCGACCAGAAGTCGGTCACCCCCGCGCTGGTGGGCGACCTCAAGCCGGAGGCGGACCCTGCCGCCGTCAACTCGCTGCTCACCGGGGCCGGTTGGGCCAAGGACGGCAGTGGCAAGTGGACCAAGGGCGGACAGACCGTCAAGTTCACCATCATCGACCCGAACTCGTTCACCGACTACTGGTGCACGGCGCAGGCGATGGCCAAGGACCTGAACGCGCTGGGCTTCGAGGTCAGCGCCAACGGCGCCTTCGACTTCAACAGCTGGAACACCGCCATCACCACCGGCAAGTACGAGGCCGCCATCCACTGGGGCCAGGGCGGCACCCCGTTCCAGCGCCTGCAGTACGTGCTGGACCCGAGCCTGGGCGCCGAGACCGGCCAGGTGGCGGCCGGCGACTTCAGCAAGTACGACACCCCCAAGGCCCGCGACGCCGTCAAGGCCTTCCAGAACGCCGACGGCGCCGAGGTCGAGCAGGCCGCGCTGAACACCCTCCAGCAGATCATGTCCGAGGACGTCCCCGCCGTCCCGGTCTTCTACGGCGCGGCCTGGTACCAGTACAACGACACCAACTTCACCGGGTGGCCGACCGAGAGCGACCCCTACATCAACCCCTCGCCGAACAGCCAGGCCTACGAGTACATCATCCTGCGCCTGACCCCGCGCGGCTGACGGTCGTACCGGCACGGAGCACGGACGCCGCTGGTTCCCCGCCCATCGGGGCGGGGAACCAGCGGCGGAGCCGTCGCGCTGCGGTCAGGTGGTGACGCGGAAGGTGGCGTCACCGCGGGCGGTCGCGGTGGTGACCGGGTCGAGCTTCAACTCGTAGGCGTAGTGCCGGATGTAGTGGTCGGGGTGGTTGTAGGACTGGAAGGAGGACCAGCTGGGGTCGGCCAGGCCGGCGACCTGGCGGAAGGTGGCGTCCTGGGCGAACTGGCCACTGCCGTCGTTGTAGACCAGCGCGAAGTCGTAGTTGGAGTGGCGCAGGAAGTAGCCGGGGAAGTTCACCGATTCGAAGGAGACGGTGCCGGTGCCCGCGAGGCCGGGGCGCAGGCGGAACCTGGCGTCGTCGCTGGTGACGTTCTGGTCGATCCGCGCGTCGAAGTTGGCGTGCCGCACGTACCGGTCCTGGAAGTTGAAGGACTGGAGCCGGTTGGCCGGGGTGTTGGTCCAGCGGGCGAGGACGCGGCTCTCCTCGGCGGCGGTCAGGTTGAGGATCCAGCCGTGCCGCTTCTTGTTGACGCCCATGGTGTAGCTGCCGGCGGCCTGCTTCTGGTAGGCGGCCGGGTTGGACGGGTCGGTGGTGAGGACCGGCATGTAGCCGCCGCTGGTGGCGTACTGGTCCAGGTACAGGCCCCACTTGTTGCTGCCGTTGAACTTCATCCACATCGGGCCCTCGACCTGGGAGCCGGTGAGGCCGATGCCGGAGAGGTTGCCGATGGTGGTCCAGGTGCCGAGGATCGAGTTGCTGCCCTCAAGGGTGATCTGGCCGTCGCCGGAGGCCCGGACGTAGCGGTAGGGGCCGGTGCCGGAGGGCACCTCGATGATCTGGGTGTCGATGATGTTCTGGGTGCCCGGGCGGTCGATGTAGAGCTGCGGCGTGGTGACGGTGCGGAAGTCGGTGGTGCGGGCGTAGTAGATCCGGTGCTTCAGCACGCCGTCGAGGGTGGCGTTGGTCGCCCAGTACAGGACGTAGGAGTTGGTGGCCGGGTCCCAGATCGCCTCCGGGGCCCAGGCGTTGCGCCCGTCGGGGATGGCGCCGGCCACGTTGACCAGCCAGGGCTGGGACCAGGTGACCAGGTCGGTGGACTCCCACACCACCAGGTTGCGGCTGGCGTTGTTGACGGCCTGGTCCCAGTTCTGACCGCAGCCGATGCACAGGTCGGTGGCGATGATCCAGTACTTGGAGCCGTCGGGGGAGCGGACCAGCGCCTGGTCGCGCACCCCGCCGGTGCCGACGGTGGAACGCAGCGCCATGCCGCTGCCGTTGAGGTCGTTCCAGTGCACTCCGTCGGTGCTGTGCGAGAAGTACGTCTGCTGGCCGGTCGAGCCTTCCCCGATGAAGTGGACCATCAGGTAGCCGGGTTCGGCGGCGGCGGCCCGCTGGGGGAGGGCCAGCGCGAGGCCGGTGAAGAGGAGGCAGAGGGCGAGCAGCGTCGCCGACAGCCGTGCGCGGAGCGCGGACATGGACATCTCCTGTCGTTCCGGGTGGGGTGGTCCCGGTTGATGGAGGAGATTGTTAGCGTTAACAATTCGAAGGGCAAGAGCCCGGACCGACGTTGTCCATATCGGTATCAGGGCGAGGCGGGGCCAGAGGCGCGGGCGAGCGTCTCCAGCGGCCGGGCCAGCAGCTCCGAGAACGCCAGCTCGGCGGCGCCGATCAGCACGGTGTCGTCGCCCAACTCGCTGACCCGCAGCCGCAGATGCTCGCGCACCGCGGCCAGCGCGTTGGTGTTGATCCGGCTGCGCACCTGCGCGGCGGAGCCGAGGAAGACGTCCCGCAGGGTGCCGCCGAGGATCACCAGGTCCGGGTCGAAGAGGTTGACCAGGTTCGCGATGCCGATCCCCAGCCAGTCCCCGACCTGGTGCAGGGCCGCCCGCGCGGTGACGTCCCCGAGGGCCGCGGCGGTGACCACCGACCGGACCGCCTCGGCCCCGGTGGCCCGGCCGTCCCGCCCGGCCGCCTCCAGCAGGGCGCGCTCGCCGGCCTCAGCCTCCAGGCAGCCGCGGGAGCCGCAGCCGCACGGCCGCCCCTGGAACGGATTGACCGTCATGTGGCCGATCTCCCCGGCGTATCCCCGTTCGCCGCGCAGGAGTTCACCCTCGCTGACCACCCCGGCGCCGATGCCGATCTCGCCGTGCAGGTAGACCAGGTTCCGGCTGCCGCGGCCGATGCCGCGCCGGTGCTCGGCGAGCGCGCCGAGGTTGGCCTCGTTCCCGACCAGGACCGGGACGTCCAGGCCGAGCCGGGCGGCGAACGCCCCGGCGAAGTCGACGCCCTTCCACCCCATGTTGGGGGTGAGACCGATCAGTCCGTCGGGGTGGCGGACGATGCCGCGCACCGCGACTCCGACCCCGACGCACGAACTGCCCTGCGGTGTGCGGTCCAGCATCTCCCGGGCGAGCCCCGCGAGGACGGCGGCCACCCGGTCCGGGTCCTGCGGGTGCCCGTCGGGCCACGGGCACTCGCGCCGGTCCAGGAGGACGCCGCCCAGTCCGATCAGCCCGGCGGCCAGCCGCTCCACGCCCAGGTCCACCGCCAGCACGTGCACCCGCGCGGACTCCGGTTTGACGACCAGTGAGGGCCGCCCGGCCCGGCGGGTCTCCTGCGGCAGCTCCTCGTGGACCAGGCCGGCGGCGGCCAGGTCGCCCGCCAGTCCCAGGATGGTGCTGCGGTTGAGGCCCAGTCTGGTCGCCAGCTCCGCACGGGAGATGGGCCCGTCGAAGTGGACCAGACGCAGCAGGGCGCCCAGGTTGTGCTGGCGGACCTCGTCCTGGGAAGGACCGGCTTTCATGACGGGCGACCTTCATCGTCGGGCTGAGCGGCGGCGGGACATGGCGTCCACTCCGGCGGCCACCAGCAGAACCGATCCCGTGACAGCGTACTTGACCCCCGAGCTGTACCCCATCAGGCCCATCCCGTTCTGGATCACCGCCACCACCAGGCCGCCGAGCACCGCGTCGACCACCCGGCCGCGGCCGCCGAACAGGCTGGTGCCGCCGATCACCGCACTGCCGACGGCGAGCAACAGGACATTGCTGCCACCGGTGTTGGGGTCCACCGAGTTGCCCCGGGAGGCGGCGATGATGCCGCCGACGGCCGCCAGGCAGGAGCAGATGACGAAGGCGGCGGTACGGATGAAGGCGACGTTGATGCCGGCCCGCCGGGCGGCCTCGGGGCTGCCGCCCACGGCGTAGATGTGCAGACCGAAGCCGGTCCGCTGCAGGACCAGCGTGCCGAGCAGCAGCAGGGCCCCGATCACCGGCACCACGACGGGCACGCCCTTGAGGGAGCTGACCACGATGTTGCGGCTGCGCTCCTGGTTGAGCAGGAACACCGCCACCCCGCCGAGCGCCACGACCGCGCCGGTCCGCAGGACGAGCAGCGAGGCCGGCGTGCCGGCCAGGCCCCGGCCGCGCCGGTCCCGGCTGCGGCGCAGCTGCACGACCGCGTGGGCGACCACCGAGGCGGCCAGCAGGAGCCAGCCGAGGGCGGGGCTGAGGTTGTCGTTGGCGACGGCCAGGATCGTCGGGTCCTTGACCGAGACGTTGGTGCCCTCCTTCAGCAGGATCAGCACGATGCCCTGGAAGCCGAGGAAGGCGGCCAGCGTCACCACGAAGGAGGGGATGCCGACCTTGGCGACCAGCGTCCCGATCAGCAGTCCGATCGCCGCGCCGGTCAGCACGGCGGCGGCCACCGCCGCGTACCAGGGCCAGCCGTGGTCGGTCAGCAGGATGGCCAGGACCGCGGCGCAGACACCGCTGGCGTACCCGGCGGAGAGGTCGATCTCGCCGAGCAGCAGGACGAAGACCAGCCCCATGGCGATGGCGATGCTGCCCGCGCTCTGGGTGAGCAGGTTGGCGAAGTTCAGGTTGGAGAGGAAGACCGGGCGCAGCACGGCGAAGAACACGCAGAGCACGACCAGGCCGGCGACGGCGGGCAGCGCACCGAGCTCGCCGGCGCGCAGCCGGTCGAGGTAGCCGCGGCCGGCCGCACCCAGGCCGTTGGCCGCGGGGCCGCCCGGTGCGGGGCCGGTGGACGCGGCGTCGGCGGACCGGTCCGGACGGTCGGGCCGGTCGGGCTTCCCGGGGGCGAGGGCGGCGGTCATGCGGCGGCTCCGTTGGGGGTGTGCTGCGGGCCCGGGCTGCCGCTGCGGCCCGAGGTGATCAGTTCGACGACCTGGGAGTGCGTCACGTCGGAGGCCTTGACCTGGGCGGCCATCCGGCCGAGGTAGAGCGCGGCGATCCGGTCGGAGACCGCGAAGACGTCGTTCATGTTGTGCGAGATGAGCACCACGGCCAGCCCGTTGTCGGCCAGCCGGCGGACCAGCTCCAGCACCTGCGCGGTCTGCGCCACGCCCAGCGCGGCGGTGGGCTCGTCGAGGACCACCAGCTTGCTGTTCCAGAGCACCGCCTTGGCGATGGCCACGGTCTGGCGCTGCCCGCCGGAGAGGCTGGAGACCTTCTGGCGAAGGGACTTGACGGTGCGTACGGAGAGCCCGGCGAGGGTCGCGGCGGCCATCTCCTCCATGGTCGAGTCGTCCAGCACCAGGCCGCGGCGCTTCTCCCGGCCCAGGAACATGTTC
Organism: Kitasatospora sp. NPDC088742; assembly: GCF_055584905.1. Taxonomy (NCBI): domain Bacteria; kingdom Bacillati; phylum Actinomycetota; class Actinomycetes; order Kitasatosporales; family Streptomycetaceae; genus Kitasatospora; species Kitasatospora sp. NPDC088742. The sequence goes on from NZ_JBVJLD010000028.1 coordinate 45,567, forward strand.
TGGACGATGTCGAGGTTGTCGCAGAGCGCGAGGTCCTGGTAGACGATCTCCACGCCGAGCTCGGCGGCGTCCCGGGGGCTGTGCACCTGGACCGGCCGGCCCTCGAAGAGGTACTCGCCCGCGTCGGTGGAGTGGATCCCGCCGATGCACTTGACCAGCGTCGACTTGCCCGCGCCGTTGTCACCGACCAGGGCGGTGACCTCCCCGGCGTGGGCGGTGAGCGCGACGTCGTGCAGGACCTGGACGGCGCCGAAGCTCTTGTCGATCCCGCGCAGTTCGAGGATCGGGGTGTCTGTCATGGGTGTGGCTCCTGGGGATTGGCGGGGCGGGCCCCGGGCCGGCGGTGCCCGGGGCCCACGAGTACGGCTGCTCCGCGGCGCGCTACTTGAGGCCGGCCTTGGTGCAGAGCGCCTCGTAGTCGGCGGTGCACAGCTGCGCCCTGGTGACGTACCCGTCGGTGAGCACGGACTGGATGTCGGCCTTGAAGACGGCTTGGGGTGCCAGCAGCACCGACGGAACGTCCCGGTTGCCGGTCGGGTCGTGGACGGTGGCGCCGGGCTGGCTCTTCTTGCCGGCCGCCAGCTCGACCGCGAGGGCTGACACCGCGTCAGCCTCCTTCTTCACGGCCTTGTAGACGGTCATGCACTGGTCGCCCGCGAGGATGCTCTGCAGGCCCTGGACGCTGGCGTCCTGGCCGGTGATCGGCACCTGCCCGTTGCGGTGGTTCTTGCGCAGCACGGCGATGGCCGAGTTGGCGAGCGTGTCGTTGGCGGCGAGCACCCCGGCGATGTCCGGCTTGCTGGTGTACATCTGCTCGAAGATGGTCTGCGCCTGGGCGCCGTCCCAGTCGGGCACCGACTGGTTGGGGCCCTTCTGGAACTCCCCGGAGGCGTACTTCGGGTCCAGCACGCCGTTGTAGCCGTTGGCGAACAGGGTGGCGTTGTTGTCCGTGGGGGAGCCGTTGAGCTCCGCGATCACGGGGTTCTTGGCGCCCATGTCGGTCAGACACTTCGTCAGGCCCTCGCCCTGGAGCTTGCCGACCTGGACGTTGTCGAAGCTGACGTAGTACTGGGCGGAGCCGCCGAGGGTGAGCCGGTCGTAGTCGATGGTGGCCACGCCCTGGGCCTTGGCCTTGTCGAGGACGGCCTTGCCGGTGCCGCTGTCCAGGTTGACGATGATCAGCACGTTCACGCCGCTGGTGATCATCTGGTCGGCGATGGTCTGGAAGGCCTGCTTGTCGTTCTCGGCGTTCTGGATGTCGTAGTCCACGCCCGCGGCCTTGAAGGCGGCCGCGAGGTAGGGGCGGTCCGCACCCTCCCAGCGGACGGAGGACTTGCTGTCCGGCAGGATCACGCCGATCTTCGGCTTCTTGGCGCTGGTGGAGCCGGTGTCGGAGCCGGAGCCGGAGGAACCGCAGGCGGTGAGGGTGGAGAGCACGGCCGCGGACAGGGCGGCGGTGGCGAACAGGAGCCCCTTGCGCATCGGGCAGGGTCCTTTCGAGGTGGGTTTGTTGTGCGCGACAACATACGGCTTGCGCAGGGGCCCGCCAAGACCTCGCGGCAGGCCCTGCGGGTAACGATCGAGTCACCGCCGGTGCCGGCCGGACACCCCGGACGCACGTCCGCGCAGACCAGCCCCCCGGCCGGCCCGCGCGGACGTGCTCAGTGCGTCAGGTCCTCAGTGCGTCGGTACGTCAGCTCCTCAGTGCCTCAGTGCCTCAGTGCCTCCGTGCGTCGGCGTCCCGGTGCGTCAGGCGCCGAGCGTCCACTGCTGGTTGCGGCCGCCACTGCAGCCCCAGAGCTGGACCGCGGTGCCGTCGGCGGTGGCCAGGCCGGCCACGTCCAGGCAGAGGCCCGACTGCACGCCGGTGACGGTGCCGTTCGCGTTGAACTGCCACTGCTGGTTGGGCTGTCCGTTGCAGGACCAGACCACCGCCTTGGTGCCGTTGGCTGTGCCCTTGGCGTTGGCGTCCAGGCAGAGAGTGGTGCCGTTCACGGTCACGGTCAGCTCGTTGGACGCGGTCCTGGTCCAGGTCTGGTTGGCGGCGCCGTTGCAGCCGAAGATCTGCTGCTGGGTGCCGAGCGTGGTGCTGGGGTCGGTCAGGCACTTGCCCGCGTCGACCGCGCGCAGCGCGCCCTTGGTGCCGCCGCCGGGCGCGGCGGCGTCCAGGCCCAGGAAGCGGATGGCCTGGGAGACCATCGCGGTGCCCTTGACCGGCAGTTCGTGCCCGAGGCCGGCCAGGCTGTAGGCCTCGACCTGGGTGGTGCCGGAGCCGTTGTTGTACCGGGTGCGGGTCCAGTTGGCGGCGGGGGAGTCGGTGGAGGACGGGGTCTGGCTCACGCCGAGCACGTCCGTCCACTGCTTGATCTGCTCGCCCAGGTTGTTGGGGCTGAGGATGGTGTCGTTGGTGCCGTACCAGAGCTGCATCCGCGGCCGCGCGCCGGTGTAGCCGGGGTAGGAGTTGCGGACCAGGGTGCCCCACTGTTGCGGGGTCTTCGACACCCGGCCGCCGGCGCAGTCGCCGTTCCAGCCGCGGACGCTTCCGGTGTAGAAGCAGCGGTGCGGCACGCCCATGAACGCCGCGCCCGCCTTGAACACGTCCGGGTAGTCCGCGAGCATCACGTTGGTCATCATCCCGCCGGACGACTGGCCGGTCACGTACACGGCGTTGGGGTTGCCGCCGTAGTGCTGCTCGACGTAGGTGATCATCGACATCAGCCCGACCGGGTCGCTCCCGCCGCCCCGGGTCAGGGCCTGGTCGGAGGAGACGTCCCAGCACTGCTGGCTGGGCGTCGACGGGTAGATCACCAGGAAGCCGTACTGGTCGGCCTGTGCGGCGAAGTCGGTGCTCGAGTACAGGTACGGGCCGCTGCCCTGACAGCCGTGCAGCGCCAGCAGGATCGGCGGGTTGGACTTGACGTTGCCCGGCACGTAGAGGTGCATGGCCAGGCCGGTCGGATTGCTGCCGAATCCGGTGATCTGGGTGAGCGAGGCCGCGGCCGCCGGGGTGGCGGCCGGTATGCCCAGGCCGAGCGTGAGACCGGCTGCGGCAATGAGGGTGATCAGACGGGATTTGAGAGAGCGGAATCGGGACATGGGACCTCTCCGGCCGGATTTGTTTTGAGCGTTGATTATGGTGAGGCGCCGTCACCGTGAAAGCAATACCGACGCATGCTCAAATCACCGGCCACGGGGCCGAGTTGGCGCGGACGGGCTTGCCGCGGCCGCGCTCCCGTCGCCTTCGAAACTTTCGAAGGCCTAACGGGAAGCCGATCAACCCCGTTGCCCCGCACCGGCTTTCACGCTCCTGGCCTGCGGATACGTGATCGGCGCCGAGCGGAAGTTACGAAACCTGGGTCGAAAGTGTTGACAGCCCGTCAAGCGCGGCCCAACACTGGCGCCGTCGACAAGTCCGAGCAGCCGCGGGCCACCACCACTCGCAGCAACTGGCTCGCGGATCCGGACCGTTGTCGGCAGATCGGTTCTGCAATACCGCCGCGCCGCCACTCCACCCCGCTCCGGCGCACGGCGGAAGAATCCCCACCACGCGTTGACGGCGCTTCACCTGGGCATGTCGGTCAGGGCCGCGTTGAGCCGTCAATTGTTAGCGCTAACAGTCGAATTGTCGACCCCCACCGCAATTCAGACTTCCCCCACTCCTTAGGAGCGATCCGTCATGCCACGGTTCGACAGGAAATCCCGTCTCCGCAATTCCCTGACAACGGCCGCCTGCCTGGCCGCCCTCGCGATCCCGGTGGTCGCCGTGGGCCCGACGGCCCACGCCGCCGGGACCACGCTCGGCACCGCGGCGGCCGACTCCGGCCGGTACTTCGGCACCGCGGTGGCCGCCGGCCGGCTCGGCGACTCGACCTACACCGGCATCCTCGGCCGTGAGTTCAGCATGGTCACCCCGGAGAACGAGATGAAGTGGGACGCCGTCGAGCCGTCCCGCGGCAACTTCAACTTCGGCGCGGGCGACCGGGTCGTCAGCCAGGCCACCGCCAACGGCCAGCGGATGCGCGGCCACACCCTGGTCTGGCACTCCCAACTGCCCACCTGGGTCAGCTCGATCCGCGACGCGAACACCCTGCGCGGCGTGATGAACAACCACATCACCACCGAGGCGGCCCACTACAAGGGCAAGATCTACGCCTGGGACGTGGTCAACGAGGCGTTCGAGGACGGCCCCAGCGGCCGGCACCGCAGCTCGGTCTTCCAGGACGTGCTGGGCGACGGCTTCATCGAGGAGGCGTTCCGCACCGCCCGGGCTGCCGACCCGGCGGCCAAGCTCTGCTACAACGACTACAACATCGACAACTGGACCGACGCCAAGACCCAGGGCGTCTACCGGATGGTCAAGGACTTCAAGTCCCGTGGCGTGCCGATCGACTGCGTCGGCCTGCAGAGCCACTTCGGCGCCGGCGGCCCGCCGTCCAACTACCAGACCACGATCTCCAGCTTCGCCGAGCTCGGCGTGGACGTCCAGATCACCGAGCTGGACATCGCCCAGGCCGGCGCCAACCAGTACGCCAACACCGTCAAGGCCTGCCTGGCGGTGGCCCGTTGCACCGGCATCACGGTCTGGGGCATCCGGGACAGCGACTCCTGGCGCGGCGGTGAGAACCCGCTGCTGTTCGACAACAACGGCAACAAGAAGGCCGCCTACGGCGCGACCCTGGCCGCCCTCGGCGGTGGCGGCACCACGCCGCCGAGCGGTGGCATCGTCTCCGGCACCGTCTACACGCTGACCGACGTGGCCGCCGGGCGGGTGCTCGACCTGCCCTCCGGCCAGAACGGCAACGGCACCCAGCTCCAGGTCTGGGACTCCAACGGCGGTTCCTCCAACCAGCGTTGGCGCGCCGACCAGAACTCCGACGGCTCCTACACGCTGACCAACATCGCCAGCGGCCGGGTGCTGGACCAGCCGGGCGGCCAGGCGGCCAACGGGACCAGGATGCAGGTCTGGGACGCCAACAACGGTGCCAACCAGCACTGGAAGGCCGCCCGCAACGGCGACGGCTCCTACACGCTGACCAACGCCTCGAGCGGCCGGGCCCTGGAGATCCCGGGCGGGCAGACCGGCAACGGTGCTCCCGTCCAGGTCTGGGACTCCAACGGCGGCGCCAACCAGCACTGGAACTTCAAGAGTTGACCCGCGCGGGCCGGTGCCGGCCCTCGGCACCGGCCCGCTCGCCCACCAGCTCATGAGCTGAACGAACGTCCCGAATCCCTTACCAGAGGAGGTCCTTGTGCACCGACGACATTCCGGCCGCAGGCGGCTGACCGTGATCCTGACCGCCATGATCTCGGGCGCGGCGGCACTGGCGGCGACGCTGGTCGCCAGCCCGGCCCAGGCCGCCACCACCGGCGCACTGCGCGGCGCGGGCTCCAGCCGGTGCCTTGACGTGATCAACATCAGCCAGACCGACGGCGCGCAGCTGCAGATCTACGACTGCTCGGGCGGCACCAACCAGCAGTGGACCTCGACGTCCACCAACCAGCTGACGGTCTACGGCAACAAGTGCCTGGACGTCCCCAACCACGCCACCACGGCCGGCACCCGGGTACAGATCTGGTCCTGCACCGGCGGCACGAACCAGCAGTGGCGGGTGAACACCGACGGCACGGTGGTCGGCGTGGAGTCCGGGCTCTGCCTCGACGTCTCCGCCGCCGGCACGGCCAACGGCACGGCGGTGCAGCTCTGGAACTGCAACGGCGGCAGCAACCAGAAGTGGACCGGCCTGACCGGGGGCGGCGGCCCGACCCCGACCCCGACGCCCACCCCGACCGGTGGCAACTGCGCCCTCCCGTCGAGCTACCGCTGGTCCTCGTCCGGCGTGCTGGCGCAGCCGGCCAACGGCTGGGCCTCGGTGAAGGACTTCACCAGCGTCGTGGTGAACGGCAAGCACCTGGTCTACGCGTCGAACGTCAACGGGTCCTCGTACGGTTCGATGATGTTCAGCCCGTTCACCAACTGGTCCGACATGGCCTCCACCGGTCAGAGCGGGATGAGCCAGGCGGCGGTGGCGCCGACGCTGTTCTACTTCGCGCCGAAGAACATCTGGGTGCTGGCGTACCAGTGGGGTGCGTGGCCGTTCATCTACCGCACCTCCAGTGACCCGACCAACCCCAACGGCTGGTCCGCCCCGCAGCCGCTGTTCACCGGCAGCATCACCGGCTCCGGCACCGGCCCGATCGACCAGACGCTGATCGCCGACGACCAGAACATGTACCTGTTCTTCGCCGGTGACAACGGCAAGATCTACCGGGCGAGCATGCCGATCGGGAACTTCCCGGGCAACTTCGGCTCCTCCTACACCACTGTCATGAGCGACACGGACAAGAACCTGTTCGAGGCCCCGCAGGTCTACAAGGTCAAGGGCCAGAACCAGTACCTCATGATCGTCGAGGCCCGCGGCGCCAACGAGCAGCGCTACTTCCGCTCCTTCACCGCCACCAGCCTGAACGGCACCTGGAACCCGCAGGCCGCCAGCGAGAGCAACCCCTTCGCGGGCAAGGCCAACAGCGGCGCCGGCTGGACCAACGACATCAGCCACGGTGACCTGATCCGCTCCAACCCCGACCAGACCATGACCGTCGACCCCTGCAACCTCCAACTCCTCTACCAGGGCAAGAACCCCTCCGCGACCGGCCCCTACGACCAACTCCCGTGGCGCCCGGGCGTGCTGACCCTGCAGCGCTGACGCCCACCCGCCCCACCAGGGAGCCCCGGCCGACCCGGCCGGGGCTCCCTGCGTTCGGTCCTCGTAGCGGAAGCCAAATGGACATTTGTTGACGTTCATCGGACAATCGGCACGGTTTCAGCCGGTGATCGTTCGAGGGGGACGCACAACATGGGACGCCGAGAGGCCCCGCTGGATCCGGGCAGCGGACCGCTCGCCCGGTTCGCCTTCGACCTGAGGGAGCTGCGCCGTACGGCCGGTTCGCCCTCCTACCAGGAGCTGGCCCGGGTCACCCACTACGCCGCCTCCACACTGGCCGCCGCGGCGGCCGGCCACAAGGCGCCGAGCCGGGCGGTGCTGGCCGCGTACGTCGACGCCTGCGGCGGCGACGCCGAGGAGTGGGAGCGGCGTCGGCTCGCGCTGGCGGTGGCGGCCCGGCCTGACGGGGCGTCAGCCGAGGAGCCCGAGCAGGTGCCGGAGCCCGAGCGCGTGGTCGTGCCCGAGCCGGTCGGCCACGGGCCGACCCGGTGGCAGTCCACCCTGCTGCGCCGGTTCGGCGCCTTGGTGGCGGCGGCCGTGCTGCTGCTCACCTGCGCCGCCTCGCAGTCGCCGGACTCCGACACGCAGGACCACCGGCGCTGGCTGCGGCTCGGCACCGACGTGCCCGACCGTTACCGGGGGCTGATCGTCCGGGCCGGCACGCTCTGCGCGGCGCCGCAGGTCTCGCCCGCGCTGGTCGCCGCGATCCTCAAGACCGAGAGCGGCTTCGACCCGGGCCTGCACGACCCGGCCCACGACGAGTACGGCATCGCCCGCTGGACCCCTCGGGTGCTCCGCTACTACCTGCCCGAGGACGAGCAGCGCCGGGTGCCGGTGCCGCCCTTCGACGAGCGGACCTCGATCCTGGCGCTCGGCCGGATGCTCTGCACCCTCTCCCCGCAGTTGGAGGGCGTCGCCGGGGACCCGGTGATGAACCTGGCGGCCGCGTACCGTACCGCGACCTGGGTGGTGCAGCAGGAGAACGGCGTGCCGCAACGGCTGCGCGCGTACACCGAGGTGGTCCGGGGGCACCTGCTCGCGTACGCGCCCGAGCACGGCGCCTGCCTGCCGTACGCGGCCGCCGCGAGCTCCTACCCGAGGGCGTGCGCGCCGTTCGCGCACTGACCGGATCCGGGTGTTCCGGGATTGTCCGATGATTGACCGTCAATTGTCCGATGGGCCGCTGACCGGCGGGAACGCGGCCCGGCATGCGGTTGTCTGGTCCCCGTCACCGGGCCCGTCCGGCCCGGCGCCACCCAGCCACGAACGAGGGGGAACCACACCCGTGTCCACGTCCCGCATCCGCAAGAGCCTCACGGCGGCCGTCACCGGCCTGGCCGCCTTCGCCGCCGTCCTGGTCTCCGCGCCCGGCGCCGCAGCGTACGACGGCAGCCCCTGCCACAGCCCGACCCAGCGCAACCTCACCAACCCGTACAACGGCTACACCTCCAGCGTGACCGTCACGTACTGCCCGCTCTGGCGCGGCAACGTCCCCGTGTACGCCAGCCGTGACCTGGGCAGTGGCATCGTCGGCAACCTGGTGGTCGGCGGTTCCGCGAACTGGTTCGTCTACGAGAAGCAGGGCGCCACCGTCAGCCTCAGCGGCGGCGTCAACAACTGGTGGGCCAGCACCCTCGCCGACAACGGCCAGTGGGGCTGGGTCCCCGAGGTCTACTTCTCCGGCGGAGACAACTACGAGAGCGACGCCGGCCTCTACGAGCCGGGCGACGTCGCCTGCGTCTGGCCCTGCAGCAACCAGTTCCCCACCGCCCCCTGGCGCGCCTGACGACCCGTCGCCCGGAGGCGGTCCGATGACGCCGGCGCCGTGGTAGGCCCGGTCGTGGTCAGGGACATTCATCCGATCCACCGAGCACGGGTAGGTCGCTCGGGGCGGCGTGACGGAGCGTCAGGACGACGCCGCCCGGCTCACCGTGCCGGAGCGTCGGTGGAGGGAGCGGCGGACGGGCCGTGGGAGTGCCGGCGGTGGCTGGTGTCGCAGAACGGGTAGTGCCTGCTGCGTCGGCAGGCGCAGAGGGCGACCACGGGTCGGTCCGAGCGCGAGGTGCTGCCGTCGGGCAGGACGACCTCCACCGGGCCTTCCACCAGGATCGGGCCGTGCTCGGTCGGACGGACGCGCACGGTCGCCCGGCCGCGCTCCGAGGCGGCACCGATCGGAGTGGCGCCGGCCGGGGTGGCGTCAGGTCCGGCGGGCACCGCGGATCACCACCAGTTCCTCCTCTCGCGAACCGGCGGGGATCAGGCCCCGCCGTTCGAACCAGCCGGCCCGGGCGGTCATCACGGGGCCGAACTCCTGCCGACAGCGGGCCACCACGGTGGTGTCCAGGCCGGCGCGGCGGAGGGCGGCGACGGTGGCGGCCGGGGCGGCCAGGGAGGACTGCACCAGCAGGAGGACTCCGCCGGGTGCCAGCAGTTCGGGGGCCTGACGGCAGATCCGGTCCAGCAGCAGCCGGCCGTCCGGGCCCGCGTCCCAGGCCCGGGCCGGTCCGTGCGCCGGTGCGGCCGGGCCGGGGGCGGGGACGTACGGGGGGTTGCTGATGACCACGTCGAATACATGGCCGCGGACGGGGGCGGTCAGGTCACCGTGCCGGAGGCGGATGGCGCGGCGGCGCAGCCGCGCGTTGAACCAGGCGGTGGCCAGCGCCAGACGGGAGACGTCCACCGCGGTGACGCGGGCGCCACGGGCGGCCGCTACGACGGCCAAGGTGCCGTTTCCGGTGCCCAGTTCGAGCAGCTCGCGCCGCTCGGGGCTGCGCCCGGCCAACTCCTCGGCCATGGCCTGGGCGAGCAGGGCGCTGTCGCCCTGCGGCGGGTAGACCCCGGGGGGTGTCAGCAGTCTCATGCGCAGCGCCTGCCCCGGGCGGGCCGTGCCAACCACGAGCTGCCCGGGGGCGGAGGCCTCGGAGGTGGATGTTTCGGACCGGGCAAGCAGGAAAAGCGCCCCCCCATGGATGCCATGGACTTCGCGACACAGACCCAGCTCGCCGGCATGGGCGGCAGCCCGCTCTGGCTGATCCTGGCCGGAGTGCTGATCGCCGCGGTGATCATCCTGGCCTTCGTCCTCGGCCAGCGCCGCAAGGACCGCGAACCGCCGCCCACCGGCCTCCACGGCCGTCGCCGCCGACCCTGACCGACGCGCCTCGGAGGCGAGAAGCGGTGGACCAAGGCCTGGTGCTGCTGGTGGCCTGGGGCCAACTGGGGCTGCTGGCAGCCGTGTTCCTCTACTTCGTGCTGCGGGAGCGACGGTGAGCAGACGGGCGACCGACCGGGCCGCGGCGCTGGTGGCGGTGGTACTGCTGGCCGGATCGGCGGCGTGCGCCGGCTCCTCCCGGACGGACGACGACTACCGGCACAAGGCGGCCCACACCCTGGGCTCGGCGGTGGCCGCCGCCCGGACGGTGACCACCGGCGTGGACGGCCACCTCTACGCGACCGCCGTCCTGGTCGGACCGCAGGCCCTCGGGCCCAGACTGCGCGGCCGGCTCGGGCAGTGGTGCCGGGCCGCCGCCGCCCGGCTCTCGCTCTCCGGCGCGCCCGGGCCGGGGCGCCTCCCGCTGGAGCGGATCACCCACATCGGTTCCGCCGTGGTCCGCACCCCGGGCCCGGACCGGGTGCACGCCCTGGAGGACTGGACCCGCACCCACCTCGTCGACCGCATCCCGGGAGCCGGCCATGCCGATCGCTGACCACTCGGGCCACCACGCGCTGCGCACCGCCGACCTGATCGGCGCCGCCCTCCTCGACGCGGCCGGCCGGTCGGCCACGTCAGCGACCTCGGCCTGACCGAGGCCGAACTCCCGGGCGGGCTACCAGGGTTGCGCCTCACCGGGCTGGTCGCGGCGGAAGGGTGGGCGGCCCGGCTGCTCTGCCTGGACCACCGCCCCGCCGACCGCCCCCTGCTGCTCGCCGCGCTGGCCCGCCGGATGACCCGGCGGGCCCGCTGGGTGCCCTGGAGCGACGTCGCCCTGGTCACCCCCGGCACCGACCGCCACCCCGGCACCGACCGCCACCCCGGCACCGTCCACCTGCGCGGCGGTGCCCACCCCGTTCCGCTGCACCTCGCCGGGGGAAGGCCGGGCGGCGACCACCGCGATCCGCCGGCGCGGTGAACGGTCAGTGCGCCAGGGCCCGTTCGAGCTGAGCCTTGTTCATCTTCGACCGGCCCTTGACGTTGCGCTGCTTCGCCTCGTTGTAGAGCTGGTCGTAGGTCCGGCCGCCGGCACCCTTGTGCGAGCGCAGACCGCCGCGCCGCCCCGAGGAGATGTCGTGGGTGGAGGAGCGGCTCGCGGTCCTGGACTCGCCGTGCCGGGCCCGCTCCTTGTTCACCGTCCGGGCGGCTATCTCCTCGGCCTTGTCCTCGCTCACACCACGCTTCAGCTCGCTCTCCTTGATGTGCTCGTACTGCCGCTCGCGCTTCGGGCTCGATCCTCGGGGCACGGCCGCCCGCCTCCTCCGGTCACCGGTCTTCTCCGCCGCGCCTACCCGGGTACCGCCGGCCGACACGGACACGGCGGATGTCTGGCCGGGGAGCAACCGGGTAGACGCTGGGCGCCACCCTGACGACAGTTCGGAGCTTCCCATGCACGGAACGAGTCCGGCCCGGACGACCAGGATCCGCAGAGCCCTACGGTTCGGTGTCGAGGAGGAGTTCCTGCTCCTGGACCCGGTGAGCCGCCGCACGGTGCCGGCCGCCCCCGAGGTCCTGCCGCTGGCCGCGCGGCGGCTGGGCCCCCGCGCCCAGGCGGAGTTCCTGGCCACCCAGGTGGAGGCGTGCACCAGACCGGTGATGACGGCCGGCGACCTGGGCGCCGAGCTCGCGGCCTGCCGCGCCGCGCTGACGGCCGCGGCCGATGCCGTCGGCTGCCGGCTCGCGGCCAGCCCGCTGCCGGTCCTGCCGAGCCACCACCCCCTCCCCGTCACCGGAACCCCGCGCTACCACCGCCTCGCCGCGCACGTGGGTGAGGCGGCCGACCAGGTCGGCGGCGAGCTGTGCGGGTGCCACGTCCACATCGGTGACCTCACCCGCGCCGAGGCCCTCGCGGTGAGCGCCGCCGTACGGCCGTGGCTGCCGGTCCTCCAGGCTCTGAGCGTCAACTCGCCCTACTGCGAAGGCGCCGACGGCGGCGCCGCGTCCACCCGGGACCTCCGCTACGCGGCCTGGCCGACCCACGGGCCCGCCCCCGCCCTTGACGAGGACGGCTACGAGCGGACCGCGCGGCGGCTGGTCGCGGACCGGGTGATCCTCGACCGCAAGATGATCTACTGGTACGCCCGGCCCAGCGAGCACCTGCCCACCCTCGAGTTCCGGTTCGCCGACACCAACGCCGACGCCGAGACCGTGGCGCTCCTCGCCTGCCTCCTGCGGGCACTCGTGCACGTCCTGCTCGGCGGCGGGCCCCCGCCGGCCCGGCCGGCCGCGTGGCACCCGTCCCCGGCCGACCTGCGCGCGGCCCACCACGCGGTGGCGCTGCACGGCCTGGCCGCACGGTGCCCGCACCCGCTCACCGGCGACCCGCGTCCGGTCGTGGAACTGCTGGAGGACCTCATGGCGTTCGCCGGGCCGGGGCTGGGGTTCCACGGCGACGAGGCGCTCGCCCGCCGGCAGCTGCGGCGCCTGCTGACGGGCGGCACCGGAGCCTCGCGCCAGCGCGCGGTACACGCCCGCAGCGGGTCACTGGCGGACGTCGTCGACGACCTGGTGGAGACCACCGCCGCCGGAGCGCGAACCGTCCCCGCCCCGGCGCCGTCCGGGTGACCCGAGCGGCGCGAGCTTCGTTCGCGACCCCGGCGGGGCGGGCCTACGCTGGGGTCCGCAGGCGGGCGAGGCCCGCCGGGCCGAGACCGTCCCGCCCCTCGTGGCGCGGAGCCGGGAGGTGCGCGGTGACCGAGGACCCGGAGGAGCGGCCCGTCCTGGAGGCCACCGTCGACCGCCTGCGCGCCGAGGTCGAGGGCCTTCGCCGCGCGATGCGGACCAGGGGAGTGATCGAGCAGGCCAAGGGCGTCCTGGTCGCCAGACTGTCCTGCACCCCGGACGAGGCCTTCGAGCGTCTGTCCGCGCTCTCCCAGCGCAGCAACCGCCGCCTGGTCGACGTCGCCGCCGAACTGCTCGGCGTCGCCGTCCCGCCCGACACCCCGTCAGCACCCGGGCGGCCCGCCGACCAGCCGGGCGCGGCGACCGGCAGGACGGAGCTCCGTCCCGCACCGGCCGGGCAGCGCGATTCCCAAGTGCGGTCCGTGCTACCCGAGTTCCCGCCTCAGGGCTTCGCGGCGCGGTTCCACCTCGCCGCCTCGGCGCTCGCTTCGGCCGACACCCCGCAGGACCTGGCCCGGCTGCTGCACGAGGTGGCGCTCGCCCCGCTCGGCGTCGGGGCGGTCGTCCTGGCCCTGCTGGAGCCCGACGGCGCGCTGCGTCTGACGGGCAGTCACGGCGTCTCCGCCCAGCAGCTCAGCCAGTGGCAGCGGATCCCGCCGCAGACCGCCGTCCCGCTCACCGAGGCCGCGCAGCTCGGCACCACCGTCTGGGTGCAGAACCGGGCCGAGTTCGCGGTCCGCTACCCCGACCTCACCGGTGAGGACCTGATCCCCGGCCGGACGGTCTGCGCGCTGCCGCTGCGCACCGGGCGGCGACTGCTCGGCGCGATGAAGCTCGGCTGGCCCGAGGAGTACCGTCCGGACCGGGCCGCGAGCCGGTACCTCTCCGCGCTCTCCCGGCTGGTCGCCGCCGAGCTGCCCAGGGTCCTCTCCACCGGCCCGGAGGGCTTCGGGCAGCTGGAGCCGGCCACCGAGCCCTGGTTCCGGGCAGTCCTGGACGCGCTCCTCGACCCGGTCCTGATCCTCAACGCCATCCGCGAACCCGGCGGCAAGGTCACCGACCTGCGGGTCGAGCACGCCAACTCCGCGACCGTCGACCTGGCCGGCCGGACCGGCGGTGACCTGGTCGGCCGCCGGGTCACCGAGCTGTACCCCGGCATGGTCGCCTCGGGCACCTTCCAGCAGCTGCTGGCCGTCGCCGCCACCGGCGTCCCGTACGAGGCGGAGGCCGAACAGTTCGTCGAGATCGTCGGCGGCGCCGTCCACGCCTCCGCCATGACCCTGCACGCCACGCCCTTCCTGGACGGCGTACTGATCAGCTGGCGCACCCACGACGAGCAGGACCGCAGCGGCAGCCACCTGGCCCAGGCCCAGAAGCTCGCCCGGCTCGGCACCTGGAGCTGGGAGCCGGGCGCCGACGGCCTCACCTGCTCCGCCGAGACGCTGCGCCTGCTCGGCCTCCCCGAGGAGCCGACCGGACGGCTGGCCCCGGCGCGGGCCCTCGCGGCCGTCGCGCCGCACGACCGGGCGGCCGTGCGCGCGGCGGCCGCCGAACTGCTCGGCGGGCACACCCCGGCGACGCTCGAGTTCGAGGTGCCCGCCGAGGGCGGCTACCGCAGCATGCGGGCCCTGGCCAAGGCGGTCCTCGCCCCCGTCGGCTCCCGCGAGGTGTCCGCCGTCCACGGGGTGGTGCAGGACATCACCCCCTGGCGGCGCGCCGAGCAGGCGCTGTCGAGCACGCGCGACCAGCTCGCGGCCCAGCGCCAGCGCGCCGACACGGAGCACCGCGCCGTCCGGGCACTCCAGCACGCTCTGATGGACGCCCCCGCCGGGCCGCTGCCCGCCGGTCTCGAGACCGCCGCCCACTACCTGCCCGCCGAACGCGAAAGCAGGGTCGGCGGCGACTGGTACGACGTCCTCGGCATGCCCGACGGCACCGTCCTGGTGGTGGTCGGCGACGTCTCCGGCCACGGCCTGCACGCCGCCGCCTGCATGGCCCGGCTGCGCCACGCCCTGCGCGGCATCGCCCACGACGGCGCGGACCCGGCGCACTCCCTCGACTGCCTCAACCGGATGCTCTGCCACGAACGCGCCGACTTCATCGCCACCGCCGTGTGCGGACGCCTCGACCCCGGCACCGGGACCCTCACCTGGGCCCGGGCCGGCCACCTGCCCCCCGTCCTCGCCCGCGAGGGCACGGCCGACCCGCTCGACCCGCCGAACGGCCTGGTCCTCGGCGTCAGCCCCCGCGCCGTCTACCGCAGCGCCGAGCTGCGCCTGCTCCCCGGTGACACCCTGCTGCTGTACACCGACGGCCTGGTGGAGCGCCGCGGCAGCGACCTCGCCACCGGAGTGGGGCGGCTGGTGGAGGCCGTCGAGGAGTACCGCGTGCCGTCGCTGCCGGGCCTGCTCGACCACGTGCTCCGCCGGCTGGGTGCCCCTAACCCCTTGGACGACACCTGCCTGGTCGGTCTGCGGGTCGTCGCCTGAGCATTCGGACCGATGTGGGCGGACCGCGGTTCGCCACCCCCTGAGCGGGTACAAGCAGAGCAGCCGTAGCCTGAAGCAGCCGGGCCGAGCGCTCTCCTCCATGCCCCCGACCCGCCGGCCACGTCCGTGGCGGCACCAGGTCGGCGAGGGCATCCCCCCGGAACGCTTCGGGAGTTGACCCCCATGTCCGCGCCTGCTGTGACACCCCCCGCTGCCCAGATCCCGGCGAGTCCCGCCATCGAGACGACGTACCGCCCGACCGCGTGGGAAATGCGGTCCATGGGCAAGACCGAGGCCCGCGCGATGAGTGACGCGCTCCTGCGCCGCCTCCGTGAACTGGAGCCCGGATCCCCGGCCTACAGCTACGTCCGGGGCACCGTCATCGAGCTGAACATGCCGCTCGTCCGCTTCGTGGCGTCCCGCTTCCGGCACCGCCCGGAGGAGCTGGACGACATCCTCCAGGTCGGCACCGTCGGCCTGATCAAGGCGGTGGACGGCTACGACGTCGACCGGGGCGTGGTCTTCGTGACCTACGCCATTCCGACCATCTCCGGCGAGGTGAAGCGCTTCTTCCGCGACACCTCCTGGCCGGTGCGGGTGCCGCGCAGCGTGCAGGAGCTGTACCTGCTGGTGGCCCGCGGCTCCGACCGGCTGGAGCAGGAGCTGGGCCGGCTGCCCACCACCGAGGAGAGCGCCGCGGCCCTCGGCCTGACCCGCGAGCAGGTCGACATCGGGCTGACGGCGGGACGGCTCTACCGGGCCGACTCCCTCGACGCGCTGCGCGACGAGGACTCCGACGACCGGAACAGCGCGCTGGTCGACCGGCTCGGCAGCTGCGACCCGGGCATCGAGCTGGTCGACCTGCGCGAGGCGGTGCGGCCGCTGCTGGGCCGGCTGTCGGAGCGCGAGCGGACCGTCCTGCTGCTGCGCTTCTGGGGCAACCACAGCCAGGCCGAGATCGCCGCCCGGATCGGCGTCTCGCAGATGCACGTCTCGCGGATCCTCTCCACCACCCTGCACCGCCTCCGGGCGGAGGTGGACGGCGCGACTCCGGCCCGCTGAGCGGTAGGAGGCGGAAATACGGGCAGGCGCCCGGTGAACTCCACCCGACCTAGGAGGAGCGATCACCGTGCGCCAGATCCCGGCACTCGCCGTCGACCTGGACGGTCGCACCGGTTCGGTGCGCACCGCCCGGAGGGCCGTCCGCCGCTTCCTGGACGAGCTGGCCGGCGGGGCCGGGCCCCGCTTCCGGCCGCAGACGCGGATGGACGTCGAGCTGGTGGTCGCCGAGCTGGTCGCCAACGCCTGCCTGCACGCCCCCGGCCCGAGCCGTCTGCTGGTCTCCGCCTGCGCCGGCCTGGTCGAGGTGGCGGTGGAGGACACCAATCCCGAGCTGATCGTCGTCGACGACCTCCCCCCGCCGGCCGGCTACGGTCTGCTGGTCGTCACCCGGCTCAGCCGCGGGGTGCACGTCCTGCCCGTGGCCGGAGGCAAGATCGTCGAGGCGACGGTCGTGGAGGAGCTGTGAGGGTGTGGTGCGGCCGAGGTCATCGCCTCCTGCACCGCCACAGCACCGGGACGCGGACCGCGAGGAGGGCGAGGGTCGCCGCCCAGACCGGGGAGTACAGGCCGAGCGCGGTGGCGGTGCGGGCATCGGCGGCGGCCAACAGCAGCGCCACGGACAGCGCGAGCAGGACGACCAGCACGTAGCCCGGCACGGGCCAGCGCGTAGCCGGTGCCGGCCGCCCACCGTGGCAGCCTGCGGCGCATGGTGGCCGGCGCCAGTACCGTGCCGGGGTCCAGCTCGGAGCCAGGCTCCTCGGCCCAGTGCTCCCACTCCCGGGCAAGCGTGCGCATCAGCTCGGTGACCTCGACGGCCGGCACCGCCAGTCCGTCCCCGAGTCCGTCGATCAGCGGGACACTCAGCCGATCCACCGCCCTCACCTCCTGCCGAACGCGCCGGAGCCTCGCAGTCGCGTCTGCCCGGGGGCCGGGGTCGAAACCTGTGAGCCCGGGGGCGCATGCGGGCTCCCGCGCGGGGCAGACGCCCGAGCGGCTCGACCGGTGCAGCAGGGGAGTGACCATGAGCAAGATGCGACAGTCCGCCGGCGGCGCAGTCGACCGTGCGACGGACCGCGCGGCCACGCTGCTCGGTCTGCTCGGTCTGCTCGGCCGGCCGCTGAAGGGAGACCTGGGCCGGCTGAGGTGCCACCTCCGCGGCCCCGCCCGCCGGCCCCGCCCGGTGTCGGCGGTCGGGGCGGCGGAGGACCTGCCGTGACCACGGCGCGGACCCGCTCGCGGGGCGGGTCTCCGGACCGGAGGCGGGGGCAGCTGCCGGAGCGGGTGGAGGAGCAGGGGCGCGGCCGGAGCGAGACGCCGGACGAGCGGGCGGACCGGCGGTGGACGGAGCTGCTGCAGGAGGTGCGGGTGGCCCAGACCGGGGCGCAGATCCTCTTCGGCTTCCTGCTGAGCGTCGTCTTCACCCCCCGGTTCGCCTCGCTGGGCACCTTCGACCGGACGCTGTACGTGGTCACCGTCGTGCTCGGTGCCATGGCGACCGGCGCGCTGATCGCCCCGGTCTCCTACCACCGGCTGCTCGCCGGGCGGCGGCTGAAGCCGCAACTGGTGGACGCGACCGCCCGGTTGGTCGCGGTCGGCGTGGCGCTGCTCGCGCTCACCGTCGGGTGCTGTCTGCTCCTGCTGCTGCACCTGGCGCTGGACAGTGCCGCGGCCGGCTTCGTGGTGGCCGGGGTGATGGTGTGGTTCGCGGTGTGGTGGGTGCTGCTGCCGTGGCTGCTGATCCGCCGACACGGGCGCGCGCGGTGAGACCGGCTCCACGTGCGGGTGGGGCCGGGCAGGTCAGCGGCCTATGGTGGAACGGTGGACCGCTGCCGTCGTCCCCGAGGAGTGTTGCGATGGACGTGTCCGATACCCACCTCGGGGTCACGGTCCAGGTCCGCCGGCGGGTCACGGTGGTGCGGCCGGAGGGCGAACTGGACCACGATTCGGTCGCCCCGCTGCGCGACGCTCTGGAGAGCGCGCTCGCCGACGGGGCGCAACGGCTGGTGGTGGACTGCTCGGGCCTCGCGTTCTGCGACTCCACCGGTCTGAACCTGCTGCTGCGTACCCGCTTGGCCGCGCGGGAGTCCGGAGGCCGGCTGGAGCTCGCCGCACCCGGCCCCGTGGTCGCCAGGATCCTGCAGGTCACCGGCGCGGACGAGCTCTTCACGGTGCACCCGGATCTGACGGAGGCACTGGCCGAAGGCGAGAGCGGTGACAGCGGGTGAACGGTGGCGGCGCACGGTCGCCACGGACCTGCCGGCCCTGGTCCTCCACATCGCCGGTGCCGCCGACCACGAGGCCGCCAAGACTTCGAGGCGGCACTGTCCGAGGCGATCGCCCGGGCCCCGGTCCTGCTGATCGTCGACCTCACCGCCCTCACCTTCTGCGACTCCGCCGGCACCTGGATGGTCCTGGTCGGAGCGGGACCGCAGCTGCTGCACCTGCTGGCGCTCACCGGCACCGACCGGCTCCTCACCATCCGCCCCCACCTGCGCGCGGTCCGCCCGTCCGTCCCGGCACCCGGATGAAAGCACGTGGCAGCCGGCGGTGTCCGCTGAGCCCTCCCGAGCCGTCCGCCCGATCCCTGTGCCCGGCCGGGTCAGGGCGCCGGGGTTGACCCCGGCAGGGGGGAGCGGAGCGAACTGCGGTGCGCCCGCCAGCTGCTGACGAGGTGCCGGGCGAGGCGGTCCTCCAGCAGGCCGGACGCCGCCAGCCCGAACGCGACGTCCGCCTCGACGGCGGGCTCGTCGCGCAGCAGCGCCTCGATGACACCGTGCCGCACCAGCTGCTCGTGGACGGCGTCCGCCTCGACGTGCTCCAGGTAGAAGGCCGTCCCGGCCGGCCCGGCGCCGAGCCGCTCGAACGCCTCGGCCAGGCGGGCGGATCCGGGGGAGGAGGTGATCTCGACCCCCGCGAACTGCCCCACCAGCGCGCCCCGGTGCTTGCGGTGCAGGCCGAACAGCGACATCAGGTTGACCACCGCCAGCCCTGTGGCGGGCACCGCGTCGAGGTAGTGGCCGTACCCGGTCTCGAGGCCGAAGTCCGCCATCATCGCCGCGAACAGAGTGGAGTGCACCCGCTCCGGGCGGCCCGCGCCGTACTCGTCGTACTCGATCGCCAGCAGTGCCGCCTGCGCGGCGCCGTGCAGGCGGGGGATCACCCAGGCCTGCGGATCGGCCTCCTTGAGGTGGTAGAGCGAGCGGTGCACCAGGTACTCCCGGGCCTGCCACCGCCGGCCCTCCTTCAGCAGGACGTGCGAGGGCCCGTCCCCGTCCACCGGCTCCACCAGGAGCGCGTCCAGCTGCTCCGCCAGTGGCGCGACCGGCCCCAGCTCGGCCCGTACGGCGGCCAGGAAGCGCTCCTCCAGCCGGTGACGGAGCGTCAGCAGCCCCGGATCCCACTCCCACTCCGGATCGACGCCTGCGAAGCCCCGGTAGTGGAGCTCGTAGCAGAGGTAGAGGGCGAGCTGGACGTCCTCGTCCCACCCCGAGGCCGAGCCGAACTCGGCGGGCACCGGCCCGCCGGCCGGCGGGCTCCCCGCCCTCAGCAGGTCGGTCACCGCGCCGGAGAGCGGCCCCCGGGCCCGGGGCAGGCGCGGTTGCGGACCTGCTGCGCTGACACCCATGGGTGGATCTCCTCCCTCGGACGCGGACCACCGACGGACCGCGCCTACCCCGCTTGCCCGCTCCGAACCTCACGGCCCGGCCCGGGGGAGCTCAGGCGGCGCCCGGGGCGCCGCGCAACTCCAGCACGCAGCACTTCGGACCGCCGCCCGCCTTGCCCAGCTCACCGACGTCCACCGGGCGCGGGACGTAGCCGCGGGCCGCGAGCTTGCCGGCCAGCGCGTGCGCGGCGGCCGGCAGGACGACCTCGCTGCCGTCGCTGATGGCGTTCATCCCGGAGGCGGCCGCGTCCTCCTCGCTCGCCTCCAGCGCGTCGGGGAAGAGCTGCCGCAGGCGCCGGCGGCTGCGCTCGGAGAAGGCGCCGGGCCAGTACATGACGTCGTCGGCGCCCAGGACCGCGAGTGCCGTGTCGAGGTGGTAGAACCGCGGGTCCACGAGGGTGAGCCCGACCACCGGGTACCCGAGGTACGCCTGCGTCTCGGTGTTGGCGGCCGGGGCGGTGCGGGGGCCGTTGCCGGCCAAGAGCACGCCCCCGGCCAGCAGGTGGTCGCCCTCGCCCTCGTTGACGCTGACGGTGCGTCGCACTGCGCCGTCGCCGAGCGCCTCAGCCGGCCCAGGCCGCGACCGCCTCGGTCAGCCGCTCCCGCTCCTGCTCGTACTGCCGCTTGCGGTGGCCGTTGGCCCCGGAGGGGTGCGGGAAGCCGAGCAGGCAGCGCTCCGCCGCGAGCCGTCCGGAGCCGACCGCGAGCTGGACCGCCTCGGTGGCCGCCTTGCCGAACGGGATCACCAACGCCTGTGGCATCGCGGCCAGTTCGGCCCCGAGCACCTGTTCGGCGAAGGTCCGCAGCACCGGAATCCTGGTCAGCCCCGAGCCGTTCCAGTTCGCCCCGTCGACGAACACCGCGTGCCCGACCGCCGAGGTGAACGCCGCCACCCGCTCCTGCGGGTCCCAGAGCCGCGCCGTGGTCGCCAACCCGAGCGCGTCGGCCAGGCCGATCCCGTCGAGCATCGCCACCGCGTGGGTGCGGATCGCGCCGCCGAACGCCCCGGTCTGCTTGGCAAGCCTGACCGCCTCGTCCGGCTCCACCCCCGCCAGCAGCGCCGCCCTGGCCGCCCGCACCGCGAGGTGGAGCTGGCGGCGGCCCGGGGTGATGCCGACCAGTGCCACCCGGGCGGCCGGGGCGATCCGGTCGAACGGCACGTAGTAGATCTCCCAGCTCCGCCCGCCCAGCGTCTCCTGATGGAGCAACAGCTCCGGCCGGCTCACCGACTGCTCGTCCAACCCCTCGGGCAGCGCCCGCAGCACCGGGGCGAACCGCTCGATGCACCACTCCGCCGAGAGCGGCCCACCCGCCGGCACCTGCTGGTACGCGCACACGTGCGGGGCGTCGACCATCGCACGCCTCCTCTCCCCTGAGCACTCGCGACGACAACGACCTTAGACCGACCGGCGATTGGGGGCGGCGTCGGGCAGAGATGATCACACAAGTGGTTGAGAAAGGCTTTGCCCAGAGTTTGACCGGCACCGACCGCGGCGGGCGTGGCCGAGCGGCTACGGCAGGCCGCCGGACGCCCCCTGGCGGCCGTGGTCCGGGGCGGGCCACTCGTGCTGCCGCAGCAGGGCCAGGGCGTACAGGAGGTCGCCGGTGCTGGTGAGGTGCGCACCGGTCCGGTCGTGGACCTCCCACGCGCCGGACGCGGGGTGCGCGGTGCCGAGCGGAAGGGGGTGGGTGGGGTCGGTGACGTCGTCGAGGCGGACGGTGCCGGTGCCGGCGGCGGCCGCCGTGTAGGTGCGGCCCATGCACTTGACGACGGTGGCCAGTTGGGTGACCTCGCCGAGCAACGGGACCTGGTCCGCCTGCGGGGCGAGGGTGGGAGCGTGTTTCATGATCGCGACTTTCCGTGACGCCGGGGATTCGCGGAGTGACTTTATCCCAGCGTGTCCGTACGGTCCTTTACCTTCCGGGGCCTCCAAGGGCGGATGGGCCCTGACGGAGCCTCAGCCGGCCAGGTCCCGGCGGGTGAAGAGGGCGAAGGCGGCGGCGATCCCGGCCGCGCCGACCAGGGTCAGAAGGCCGAAGGAACCCCAGGGCACGGTGCCGTCGGCGAGTGCGTCGCCCGGGGTGTAGTAGTGGAACGGGCTGGCGTAGCGCAGGGGCCGGGCCGGGTGCCAGGCGAGGGCGACGAAGTTGAGCGCGAAGCCGACCGCGCCGAGGGCGACCACGGCGCCGATCACCTGGGCCCGGCCGCGTGCGACGGCGGAGACCGCGAGGGCGGGGCCGGCGAGGCAGAGCGTGAAGGCCAGGCCCAGCAGTCCGGCGGCGAACACGCCGCTCAGCGGGACGTCGCGGTGGAGGTCCGGGGCGAGCGCGACCCCGGCTGCGACGGTCAGGGTGGCGGCCAGGTTCAGCAGCAGCGCGGCGGCCAGCACCGCGGCGGTCCGTTCGGCCAGCAGCCGCGTACGGGAGACCGGACGGACCATCAGGAGTTCCAGCGTCCCCGCCTCGGCGTCCGCCGCCACGGCCGCCGCGGCGAGGGAGCCGACGGCGGTGAGCTGGATGGCGATCCAGAACGGGTGCACCAGACCGGCCCCGAGCAGCCCGGGGCGGCTGGCGATCGACACCTGGCCGGCCGAGCCGCTGAACGCCTGGAAGGCGCCCGGGGGTTGCTTGCCCGTACCGGCGAACAGCTGGGCGGGGGAGAGGGTGCCGGTGATCACCACGATCAGCACCTCGAACAGGACCATGCCCAGCACCAGGGCCGTGAGCATCGTGCGCCGCCGTTGCAGGGCGAGCCGGAAGAGCGGGAACCGTCGTCTCCTCATGACCCCTCCTCCGTGGTTCCTCGGTAGAGGTCGAGGAAGGCCTCGTCGAGGCCGGCTTCTTCGACGGTCAGGTCGGTGACGGGCAGGGTGAGCAGCCCGCGCAGGGCCTGCGGCACCTCGCTCGGCGGGATCAGCAGTTCGACCCGGTCGCCGGACCAGCGAGGTGACCACTCGTCGGCCCGGCCGAGCGGGCGGGTGCCGAGGCCGTCGGCGAAGACCAGCCGGACCCGGCGGGCGCGGGCCTCGCGCAGCTCGGTGACCGCGCGCACCGTCACCAACCGCCCGGCGCGGATGATCGCCACCCGCCCGCAGGCGCGCTGGACTTCGGGCAGGACGTGGCTGGAGAGCAGGACGGTGCGGCCGGCCGCCCGGGCCTCGGCGAGCAGTTCGAAGAAGGTCTCCTGGACCAGCGGGTCCAGGCCTTCGGTCGGTTCGTCCAGCACGGCGAGCCGCGGTTCGTGCTGGAGGGCTTGGACCAGGCCGAGCTTCTGCTTCATCCCCCGGGAGTACTCCCTGACCGGCCGGGCCAGGATCTCGGCGGTGAGGCCGAGCCGTTCGCAGAGCTCGCCCTGACGGGGCGTCGGGGCGCACTGGAGGTCGCTGAGCAGACCGAGGGTCTGACGGCCGGTCAGTTCGGGGTACAGGCGCAGCTCGCCGGGCAGGTAGCCGAGCGCGGGGGCCAGCGCGCCGTGGTCGGCGATCGGGTCCAGGCCGAGGGCCCGGACCCGGCCGGAGGTCGGCCGGAGCAGGCCGGTCAGGCAGCGCAGTACGGTGGTCTTGCCGGCGCCGTTCGGCCCGAGCAGGCCGAACACCTCGCCCGCCTCCACCGTGACGTCGAGCCCCTCGACGCCGACGGTCCGGCCGTAGTGCCTGGTCAGCGCGGTGAGCTCGATCGCCGGGTCTCCTCCGGCCATGCCGCACCTCCTCGTGTACGGATCCACCGCCCGCCGGAGCCCGCTGTGGACGTGACCACGTTGTTCCCCGGTGGACGTGGGTCATGCCGCTCCGGCAGTGGGAGGCCCGCCGGCGTTCGAGGCGTGGGCATCTGACGTGACGTCTGTTCGGACGTGTGACCCCGGCGTGGGGACAACGGCGTTCCCTCACCCGATCGAGTGAAGGGCCGCTTCCGGGGGCCGGGGTGGGGACATAGCGTCATGGACTCGTCCAGGTCGGCCGTTCGGTGCCGCCCGGCGTGCGACGTGGAGGGGATGGACATGGAGGAGCTCGGCGAGGACTGGGTGAAGCGGGGCGCGTGCCGGACGGCCGACCCGGACGAGCTGTTCGTCGACGGTTCGGCGCAGAACCGGGCGAAGGCGATCTGCGGCGGCTGCCCGGTCCGCACCGAGTGCCTCTCCCACGCGCTCGACCAGCGGATCGAGCACGGCGTCTGGGGCGGCATGACCGAACGCGAACGCCGGGCCCTGCTGCGCCGCCGCCCCACGGTGGACTCCTGGGCCGGGCTCCTGGAGCAGGCACGGACCGAGCACGAGCAGCGGGCCTCGGCCGACCGCGCGGCCCTGCGGCAGGCCTGGTCGGCGTAGCCGGGAAGGCCCGCGGGCGTCCGAGGCCCGCTGCTCGTGCTCCGTCAGGTCGGGGTCAGTGCTCGGTGACGTCGACTCCGCGCCAGAAGGCCACCCGGTCGCGGACGTGCTCCGCCTCGGGCAGCGGGTCGGCGTAGTACCAGGCGGCGTCGGCGTTGGTCTGCCCGTCGACGAGGAGGGAGTAGTAGGAGG
The DNA here is from genome assembly GCF_055584905.1 of Kitasatospora sp. NPDC088742. Taxonomy (NCBI): domain Bacteria; kingdom Bacillati; phylum Actinomycetota; class Actinomycetes; order Kitasatosporales; family Streptomycetaceae; genus Kitasatospora; species Kitasatospora sp. NPDC088742. The sequence continues at coordinate 69,850 of NZ_JBVJLD010000028.1, forward strand.
CCGTCCCCTTCCACCCGCACATGGTCGTGGTGGTGGACGGGAGGAGGAACTCCCGCAGTACGGAGTCGGCCGGGAAGTAGTGGTTCCCCTCGACGACGACGGTCTCGTCGCTCCGGGCGATGACGGTGTCCTGCCAGCGTGCTGTGGTCATGCCCGGATTCTCGCCGAGGGGGCGCCCGGGTTTCAACGGGTGGTGCGGGCAAGGCTCCTGACGGAAGGTCGGCCGGCGGCGAGGAGCTCAGGAGCCGGTCCCCTGCGTGATGAGGCCGGTGAGTGCCCGCCGCATGATCCGCTCGAACCGCGGCTGCTCGTCCTGCGCCGGGTCCGCTTCCGACTGCTCGGCCATGGCCGCCGCGACGTGCGGGTGCCCACCTCGGGCCGCCGTCTCGCCGAGGTACGCGGCCTGCGCCCCTTGGCGGCCGGTGAGTCCGCGGCCGCTCTGCAGCTCGGCGCGGGAGAACTGCTCGGTCAGGGCGTTGAGCAGGGCGACGATCTCCAGGCAGGTCCGGCCGGGCAGCCCGGCGGGGGCGAGTGCCCGGAGCGCGTACTCCAGGAAGTCCATCCCGTTCGGGCCGATCCGGAGCGGCTCCGGGGGTACGTCGACGAGCCAGGGGTGCCGCAGTCGCGCGTCCTTCGCCCGGACGGCGAGGGCGGCCAGGTCCTCGACCGGGTCACCGGTGAGCGGGACGGCCAGGTCGATCTCGCCCGCGACCGCGTCCGTCATCAGGTCGAGGAGGTCGTCGCGGGAGCCGAGGTAGCGGTACAGCGATGCCTGGCCGGTGCCCAGTTCCGCGCCGACCTGGCGCATGGACACGGCCGCGAGGCCGCCCAGGTCCGCCAGCCGGACGGCGACTTCGGCCAACTCCGCGCGGGAGTGCACCGCGGCGGGCCCGCGTGCGCCGCGCTCCGGCCGGGTCCAGACGATGACGGGCTCCTGGGCCACTCGTGCACCTGCTCTCATCCGCTGTCCGTTCGTGCCGCTGTCTGCGGGCGCCCCCTATACTAAAACTGCGAACACCGATCGCACTTTATTGGGAGGCCGCCATGCCCGAGTCCGCCATGTCCGAGTCCACCGCGTACCCGTGGACCCCGGTCCGCTTCGCCGAGAACGGGCCGGTCGAGCTCGCGTACGACCGGTTCACCGAGGGGCCCGAGGGGTCCGACGGGGAGCCGCTGCTGCTGATGACCGGCCTCGGCGTCAACCGGCTCTGGATCCCGGACGGCCTGTGCCACCTGCTCGCCGAGGCGGGCTTCGCCGTAGCCCGCTACGACCAGCGCGACGGCGGCGAGTCCACCCACCTGCCGCCCGTCGCCGCCAGGAACCCCATCTCCGCGCTGTTCCGCAAGCGCGGCGGCGCCTACACGGCCGAGGACATGGCGGACGACGCGATCGCCGTCATGGACGCGCTGGGCTGGGAGTCCGCGCATCTGCTCGGCGTCTCCCTCGGCGGCGCCATCGCCCAGCGCGTGGCCCTGCGACACCCGGACCGGGTCCGGTCCGTCACGACCATGGCCGCGGTTCCCGGCGACGTCGCGGGCCTGAGGACCCTGCGGTTCATCCGGCTGGGGACCCTCGCGAAGTTCGCCAAGCTGAAGTTCCCCGACACCCGGGAGGGCGCGATAGCCGCCGGCGTCGAGGTCTCCCGGCTGCTCGCCTCACCGGCCCGCCCCTTCGACGAGCCCGCCGCGAGGCAAGCCGTCGAGCGCACCGCCGACGCGGGCGTGCACGACCAGCAGGCGCAGAGCCGCCAGATCGGCGCCCAGTGGCACGGCGGTCCGATCAGCGCCATCCGGCGGCCGACCCTGGTCCTGCACGGCGCGGACGACCCCCTGATCAAGCCCACCGCCGCGACGGCGATCGCCTCCCGCATCCCGAACGCCCGCAAACTGCTGCTGCCCGAGGTCGGCCACGAACTGCCCGAACCGGTCTGGCACACCATCACCGCCGAGCTCCGCGCACTGGCCGACGCGGCTGCGCACAGCTGAGACCGCGCCGCCGAGGAGCGGCCCCGTTGGGAAGGAATCCGCAATGCGGGGGGAGCCTTTCCGCTTCGGTGGCGAGGCCGGTCCGTTCGGACACCGAGGGGATGGGAATCGGCCAACCTTCCATCAGCGGAGCGGAGTTCGCGGCCCTCCCGTCTAGCCTGCCCGTGCGATTTCTGACGGGGGAGGTGGCGGATGGGTGTCGTACTGCCCGACGAACTGGCCTGGGTGCTGGATCTGATCGGAGTCAACTGGCCGAACGTGGACGAGGACGACTACCGCGAAATGGCCGATGCCATGAGGGAGTTGGCCGAGGAGATCGACACCGGAGCGGCCGACGCGCACTCGGCGGTGCAGGACATGCTGGGCGCCAACGCGGGGCTCGCCGTGCAGGCCTTCGAGGCGCACTGGGGGAAGGTCTCCGGCGAGCACCTGCACCTCCTCGCCGAGGGTGGGCGGCTGGTGGCCGTCTGCCTGGACGGGGTGGCCGTGGTCATCGAGGGCGCGAAGATCGCCGCCATCGTCCAACTCGGCATCATGGCGGCGGAGGTGATAGCCGCTCAGGCCGCAGCGCCGTTCACCTTCGGGCTCTCCGAAATCGGCGCCGCCGGCGCCACCCAGGTGACCCGGGTGATCGTGCGGCGGCTGCTCAAGGAGGCCGAACAGCAGATCATCGACGAACTCGTCTCCATGGCGATGGGTGAAGTGATGGAGAAGGTCGGCGGAATGGCCGGGAAGCTGGTCGTCAACCTGCTGGAGGACGCCGCCGCCGGTGGGGGGAACGCGGCATGAGCGACGGGTTCAAGCACGACCCCGATTCCTTCGAGAACCTGGCGAAGAAGTTCGACGGCCACTCCGACGGCCTCGCCGCCTCGCAGCGGCGCCACCACGGCCGGGCCCGTTCGGCGTTCGGCCGCACCAAGGGCAAGGGCGGCCTCGCGGCCGCCGCCGAACAGGGCATCGGCCGGCTGCTGGACGTCATGGAGCAGGGGCAGACGGCCCTCCGCAAGCACATGAAGGACATGGGCAGCGGACTCCGGAAGACCAGTGCCAACCACCGGGCCAACGAGCAGAGCATCGTCGACGGCCTCAAGGGCAAGGACGGCAAGGGCGGCCCGAAGAGCCCGAGGACGGGCGACGGGAAGCCGGGTGGCAAGCCGGGCGGGCGCGACGGAGACGGCCGGTCGAAGCCTCCGGCCTCACCCCGCCTGCGGGACGGTGCCGGTGACCCGCGCGGGACGGCCGTGCCGGTCGGCTCCCGGAAGTGCGCGAGCGACCCGGTGGACGTCGCCTCCGGGGAGATGGTGCTGGCGCAGCAGGACGTCGCACTGCCGGGAGCGCTGCCCCTGCTGCTCAGCCGCACCCACGTCTCCTCGTACCGCTCCGGCGGCTGGTTCGGCCGCTCCTGGGCCTCGACCCTCGACCAGCGGGTCGAACTCGATGACGAGGGCGTGGTGTTCGCGACCGAGGACGGGATGCTGCTGGTCTACCCCGTGCCCCGGGCCGATGCCGAGGTGCTGCCGGTGGAGGGCCCGCGCTGGCCGCTCTCCTGGGACCCGGAGGTGCCGGGAGGGCTGCGGATCGCGAATCCGCACACCGGGCTGAGCTGGCACTTCGCCACCGCGACCGGCCCGGACGGCGACGCGGTCGCGGTCCACCGCCCTTCCGCCGCACTGCAGTTGCCGATCTCCGCGATCACCGACCGGAACGGCCTGCGGATCGACTTCGACTACGGCCCCGGTGGCGTGCCGGTCGGGGTGCGCCACGGCGGGGGCTACCACGTCGCCGTGGACACCGAGGGGCGGCGGATCACGGGCCTGCGGCTGCTCGACACTCCCGAGCCGGACGCCCCTGGCATCCCGCTGCTGACGTTCGGCTACGACGGCAACGTCCGGCTGGCCCGAGTGGTGAACTCTTCCGGCCTGGCCCTCGGCTTCACCTACGACGAGGCCGGGCGGATCACCACCTGGACGGACCGCAACCAGCGCCGGTACCGCTACCTCTACGACCGGTCCGGCCGGTGCGTGCAGACCCGCGGCGAGCAGGGATTCCTCGACGCGGTCTTCGCCTACGACACCGGACGGCGCGTCACCACCGTCACCAACTCCCTCGGCGCGGCCACGGTCTACGGGCTCAACGAGCTCGGCCAGACCGTCGCCGAGACCGATCCGCTGGGCCACACCGTCCACTCGGTGTGGGACCGCTTCGACCGGCTGCTCTCCAGGACCGACCCGCTCGGCCGGACCAGCGGCTACGACTACGACGTCGACGGCAACCTGGCCGCCGTCGCCCTGCCCGACGGCAGCCTGACCACCGCCGTCCACGACCCCCGCCACCGGCCCGTCCGGCAGACCGACCCGTGCGGAGCGGTCTGGGAGTACGGCTACGACGATCGCGGCAACCCGCTGACGGTCACCGACCCGCTCGGCGCGGTCACCCGCTACGGCCGGACGGCCGAGGGCTTCCTCACCGAGGTCACCGACGCGAACGGCGCGACGACCCGCATCGTCAACGACACCGCGGGCCTGCCGGTCGAGATCACCGATCCGCTCGGCGCGGTCACCCGCTGCCGCCGCGACGCCTTCGGCCGGCCGGTCGAGGTGGTGGACCCGCTGGGCGGTGCGGTGCGTTACGAGTGGACCACCGAGGGCCTTCCGGCCCGGCGGCTGCACGGCGACGGCACCGCGGAGCAGTGGACGTACGACGGCGAGGGCAACCTCCTCGAACACACCGACCGCACCGGCGCCGTCACCCGCTTCGAGTACACCCACTTCGACCTGGTGGCCGCCCGCACCACACCCGACGGCGCCCGTCACACCTTCGGCTACGACACCGAGCTCCGACTGCGGTCCGTCACCGACCACCGCGGCCTCAGCTGGACCTACGAGTACGACGCCAACGGCCTGCCGACCAGCGAACGGGACTTCGACGGAAGGGAGTTGACGTACCAGCACGACCCGGCGGGCCAGCTCCTGCGCCGCACCAACGGCGCCGGCCAGAGCATCGAGTACGACTACGACGGCGCCGCCCGGATGGTCCGCCAGCGCACCGACGCCGGGGCGGTCACCACCTTCGGCTACGACCCGGCCGGCCGGCTCGTCGAGGCCACCAATCCCGACGCCGCCCTGACGTTCCGTTACGACCCCGCCGGCAACCTGCTCGCCGAGACCTCCGGCGGCCGCTCCGTCGAGCACCGCTACGACGCCCTCGGGCACCGGACCCACCGCCGGACCCCGAGCGGCGCCGTCTCCCACTGGCAGTACGACGCCGCCGGCCACCCCGCCGCGCTGGACGCCTCCGGCCACCGGGTGGCGTTCGGCCACGACCTGGCGGGCCGTGAGGTCCTCCGCGACCTGGGCGCCGCGGTGCTGCGCCACACCTGGGACGGCGCGCACCGGCTCACCGCCCAGCTCCTGGAGCACGGCACCGGCGGCACCCGCCTGCACGAGCGCTCCTACGCCTACGGCCCGGGGGACGTCCTCGCGCTGGTGGACGACTCCCGCACCGGCCGCCGCTCCTACGAGACGGACCGGACCGGCCGGGTCCGCACCGTCACCGGGCAGGCGGGCGGGGAGAGTTACGCCTACGACCCGGCCGGCAACCTCACCCGGGCCGCCTGGCCCGCCGTCGATCCCGATCTGCCGCAGGGCGAACGCACCGTCTCCGGCACCCGGTTGGTGAGCGCCGGGCGCACCGGCTACGAGTACGACGCCCAGGGCCGGGTGGTCCGGCAGACCAGGCGGCTGCTCTCCGGCGGGCGGCGGGTCTGGTCCTACCGCTGGGACGCCGAGGACCGGCTGCGCGCGGTCACCACCCCGGACGGGTCGCTCTGGCGCTACCAGTACGACCCGTCCGGGCGGCGGACGGCCAAACTGCGGCTCGCGGCCGACGGCACCACCGTGCTGGAGCGGTTCGACTTCGTCTGGGAGGGCACCGTCCTGGCGGAGCAGGACCACCGGCCCGAGCCGGGCGCACCCGTCCGCACCACCACCTGGGACTGGGAGCCGGGCGGGTACCGGGCGGTCTCGCAGACCGTGACGGAGCATCAGGACGGTTCGGCGGAGCCCGGCTCGGGGCCGGTGCCGCGCACCGGAGCCGACCGGCGGTTCTACGCCGTCGTCACCGATCAGGTGGGCACCCCCGGCGAGCTGGTCGACGAGCAGGGGGAGATCGCCTGGCAGCAGGGCTTCACCCTGTGGGGGACGCCGTCGGACCCGGGACGGGGCGAGGCGGACTGCCCGCTGCGCTTCCCCGGCCAGTACCTCGACCGGGAGACCGGCTGGCACTACAACCTGCACCGCTACTACGACCCGCTGACCGCCCGCTACCAGTCCCCGGACCCGCTCGGCCTGGCCCCCGCGCCCAATCCGGCCACCTACGTCCGCAACCCCCTGGTGTGGATCGACCCGCTCGGGCTGACCCCCTGTCAGTCCACCATCGACGCCGGTCAGAACACCACGCACGGCCACATCGCGGGCGTCACCATCCACAACCCCGACGGCTCGGTCCGGCTGGAGTACGGCCTCTGGAGCGGACGCACCACCCCGGAGGAGGCCACGCTCGGCACCGGCTACAACGCCCAGGCCGTCACCCACACCGAACACCGGGTCTCCCGTCTCTCCGGCGCCTCCACCGGCCCCCGGATCTCCATCCCCAACGACCCCTACCACGGCCAGATCCCCATGCAGCGGGGCGAGACGGCGGTGATCGACGCCGTCCTGCCGCCCTGTACGCGCTGCCAGGGGGCAATGAACCGAATGAACCGCGAGCTCGGAGTGAATGTCGTATACAGGTGGGACGGCCCCCAAGGGGCGGGGACGTGGGTGGCGGGAAGGCGGAGGCGTTGATGAGGCTGGTCGCACGTGCGGTGGGCACCGCGGAGGACGAGGACGACGAGGTCCTGGAGGCGGGCTTCTCCGAGCAGGAGGACGGCTCCGGGATCGCACTGCTCTTCCAACGCGACCTGTTCGCCGAGGACCCGTGGGAGGGCGAGGACGATGAGGACGACCTCTTCAACAACACCTACTGCCTCACCACCGGCAGCGGCGGCACCTGCTACGGCGGCCTGCTCGCCGTGGAGTTCACCCCCGGCCGGGCGGTCTTCACCCTGACCCCGCTCGCCGCCTCCACCCTGGGCCTGGAGCCGACCGTGGAGGTGGAGTTCGCCGCCCCGGGGGCGGACCTCGACGAGTTCGCGGCGGTCCTGCGACGGGTCGTCAGCTGGGGGATGCCCAGCCAGGTCCCCGAGCTCACCGGCATCTGACCTGCCGTCACCCCTGTGCGGGAGCGCCCGGCGTGGCTGCCCGGGCGGGCCCGCGGGGTGGCGGAGACTGCTCGGACGGTCGGTGGCGGGGAGGTGCGGGTGTGGGTTCTGCCGGAGCGTCAGCGCCGTACGCCGGCCGAGCTGCGGGCGGACCTCGACCTGACGGACGGTGACGCGCGGGCGAAGCAGTCGGCGTTCTGGGTGATGCTGGTGCTGTCGGCGGTGATCGCGGCGTGCGGGGTGCTGACGGACTCCACGGCGACGGTGATCTGGGCGATGATCATCGCCCCGCTGTCGACGCCGATCACGGGCGTCGCGCTCGGCGCGGTCCGGGGCGGCAGCGGTACGGCGGTACGGTTCGTGCTGGCCGGCGTGGTGCTGGTGGTGGGGATCGGCGCGCTGGCCTCGCCGGCGGTTCCGGCCTCCTACGACCTGCTGTCGGATCCTCAGGTCGCGGGCCGGACCTCCCCGGGGCTGCTGGACCTGGCGGCGGCGCTCGCCACGGGCTTCGCCGGGGCGGTCGCGCCGGCCCGCAAGGACGCGGCGGCCGTGCTGCCGGGCGGGGGACGCCGCATCGAGGCCGGCCGGGTGGGCCGCTGACGGGCCGTCCGGCCCGGAAGGCACTGCCGGTCGGGTTCGGTCGGGTTCGGTCAGTTTGCGGCGAGGGGCGGTTCGGCGCTCGTTGCGACTGGAATTCCGGGCGGGGGACGCCAAGACTGCTTCCCGTGACGCAATCCGGGCTCCAGCAGCCCCCGCTCTTCGACCCCGCCGCCGTTCCGCTCGGGCCGGCCATCTGGTCCCGGAACTTCCGGTACTACTTCACCGCCCGCAGCGCCGGCCTGCTCGGGCACACCATGCTGCCGGTGGCGGTCTCCGCCGGGCTGATCGGGGCGGGCCACGGCCTGGGCAGCGTCGGGCTGGCGCTGGGCTGCATGACGGCGCCGTTCGCTGGGCTGGTGCTGTTCGGCGGGGTGCTCGCGGACCGGTTCACCGCCCGCCGGATGATGATCGGCGCCGATCTGGTGAACCTGGTGGTCCGGGTGCTGATGGCGGTGCTGTTCTTCCAAGGGGTCGAGCGGCTCTGGCAGTTGTACGCGCTGATGGCGGTGGCCGGTGGCGCCGCCGCGATGTTCCAGCCGGGCGCCGCCTCCACCGTCCCGCAGGTGGCCCGGGACGTGCAGGGGGCGAACGGGGTGCTGCGCGCCTCGGAGGCGGTGACGGCACTGCTCGGGCCGGCCCTGGCGGGCCTGCTGGTCGGCGCCGCCGCGACCGGCTGGGTGATGGTGCTGGCGGCCGTCACGTACGGGGTGAGCGCCTGCGGCCTGACCGCGCTGCGGCTGGCTCCGCCCGCCGCGCCGCCGCCCGGCGACAGCCTCTGGCGGAACCTGCTGACGGGCTGGCACGAGTTCCGCGCCCGGGCCTGGCTGTGGGGCACGATCGTGGTCTGGATGTTCTACACGCTGTTCTCGACCGGCCCGCTGCTGCCGGTGGCGGCGGGGGTGCTGGTCCCCGCGTACGGGTCCGCGCTGTTCGGCCTGGTCACCTGCGCGCTGGCGGTCGGGACGGTGTGCGGCGGGCTGCTGGCGATGCGGCTCAAGCCGGTGCGGCCGCTGGCCGCGGGCGCCCTGGCGCTGCTGGCCTTCCCGCTCTACCCGCTCGGGATCGTGCTGGGCTGGGGGGTGCCGGCGCTGGCCGCCGCCCAGGCGCTGGTCGGCACCGGCGTCACCTTCTGGGGCGTCATGTGGGCCACCAGCGTGCAGACCCAGGTGCCACGGGAGGTGTTGAACCGGATCCACGCCTACGACGTGGCCGGCTCGGTCTGCATGCTGCCGATCGGCAGTGCGCTGGCCGGCCCGGCCGCCGCGGCCTTCGGCCCGAAGGCCGTGCTCGGGGCGGTCGGGACGGCCGGGCTGGTGGTCGCGGCGGCGCTGCTGCTGATCCGGCCGGTGCGCGAGCTCCGGCGGGTGCCGGGCACCTGAGGGTCCGTCACCCCACCGGCGCCCGGGCCGGAAGGACGTTCCGCCCGCCCTGTGACCAACCCAACCCCGCCAGCAGAGGCGGTAGTTGACTTCTTCCGGAGCTCCAGCCTGGCGCCTAGAATCGACGCCGGGGGGCTTGATGGAGAGCAAGCAGAGAGTCGTGCGCCGGAACACCCTGCTGTCCAGGCTGCTGAACGCGGCCGCCGCGGTCGCGTTGGCGCTGCTGGTCTACAGCGTGCTCCGGGACAACCTGGCGGAGCCGGTGCAGCAGAGCTGGCCGTGGCGGCTGAAGCTGCTGGACATCCAGAGTGCCACCACCGCCGCGCTGGCCGCCGTCGGGGCCTCGCTGGCCCGGGCCCAGTACGCCCGGACGGTCCGGCCCGCACTCGGCCACACCGGCCGGGCGGTGGACGGCATGGCGCCGTTCGGGCAGCGGGCCTGGGCCTGTGAACTGACCAACGCCGCCGAGGACGTGGCCGTGGTCACCGAGATCGCCTACCTGGTGACCTTCCTGCCCGCGCCTCCGGACGCCCCGCCCGACGCACTGCCGCGGCCGGAGAGCGGCTGGGGCACGCCCCAGGAGGCGATCGCGGTGATCGTCGGGGCCGGTCTGGAGCTGCGCAAGGACTTCATGCTGGCCGTCAACGCGGCCGGCATCCCGATCCAGGCGCAGGGGTTCTGCTTCCTGGGCTGGTTCACCGAGGCCGCGATGCGGGTCATCGACGAGGTCTACATCCGGGTCCAGGTCACCGACCGGGTCGGTGACACCCACGAGCGGGTGATCGCCTGCCTCAAGGCGGCCGACCGGACCCCGGCGCACACCGACCCCGAGCTCTCCTGACCGGTCGCCAGCGCGCCGCCTCAGTACTCCTCGTCGGGGTAGCCCCAGTCGATGGAGACCTCGGCGTCGGGGGCGACCTCGGCGACGGCGGACGCGAACGAGCTCTCGAAGTACGGCTGCCAGCGGCCGAAGCCGCTGATGCTGATCGGGAACTTCGACTCGCCCGAGACGTGGTCGACGCCGTCGTCGCGGACCGCGCCGTAGCTGATCTGGCCCTCGAAGCCCTCGTCGCGCAGCAGTTCGCCGATGGACTCGGCGACGGCCTCGGCCTGCGCGGGGTCGGTGAGGCGGGAGACGGTGAAGTGGAGATCGATGTTGACCGACATGTCCGCAGGCTACCGGTCGTGCGGTTCGCTTCCCGAATCCGGGGCAAGAGGAACGAAACGGCCCGCGCCGACCGCGCGAGGCACCCGACCGGACAAGGGAGTTCACCCATGTCGTTCCTGTGGGCCGTCATCGCCGGCCTGGTCATCGGCCTGCTGGCCAAGCTCGTCCTGCCCGGCCGCCAGCCGATCCCGCTCTGGCTGACGGTGGTCCTCGGCGTGGTCGGCGGCCTGGCCGGCAACGCCCTCGCGAGCGCGCTCGGCGTGCGGGACACCGGTGGCATCGACTGGATCCGGCACTTCCTGCAGATCGGTGTCGCGGCGGTGCTGATCGCCGTGGTCACCCCGGTCTGGTCCCGCCGCGGCTGACGGCCCGTCAAGCTCGGCGCGGGTCAGTGGCCGACGAGCTGGGTGGCGCGCTTCACGGCGGCGGTGACCCGCTCGCGGGTGTCCTTCAGGGCGAGCTGGTTGCGCTCGATCATGCCGCGCTGGATGTCGGAGTCGACCTTGAACCAGGTTGCGACCAGGGAGGTCTGGTCCTTGCAGTCGATGTCGGCCAGGGCCACCGCGACGGCGGCCGCTCCGGCACCGGACGCGCCGCCGGCGAGGTTCACGGCGTCGTACGGCTCGGAGACGGTGTAGCCCTTGCCGGCCATGCAGGCGGACCACCGGCGGATGACGTCCTGGACGGCCGGGTCCTGCTGGGACTTGTCCAGGCTCTCGGCGTCCAGCCGGCTGACCAGGGTGGTGTCGATCCGGGAGCCGATCTTCTCGACGGCCTCGCCCTGGCAGCCGTCCGCCGGCACGGCGAGCCCGTTGTAGACCTCGGGCGCCTTCGCGGCGCCGGGCTTCATCTCCACCCGGCCGGTGAACACCGCCACCATGGCGGGGGTGAGGACGGGGGAGGGCGGCGGGGTGAAGGACTCGTCGCCGAGGCCGTAGCCGTACTGCTCGGCGGTGCGGCGGTCGGTGATGCCGTAGCGGCGGGGCATGTTGGTGTCGTCGTAGCTCGGCGCCGAGCCGCTGGTGAGCTTGGGGTCGTAGCTGAAGCCGAACCGTGCCATGCAGTCGCGCTCCATCTGGAAGACCGCGCTCTGGATGGTCCGCGACTCCGGGTGGGTCTGCATGTAGGCGGCCAGCGGCAGGGACAGGCCCTTGGCCAGACCGCTCTGCGGGACCGCCTCGGGCGCCGGCCGGCTGCCCTGCTCCGCGGCCGCGCCAGCCGTACCGACGGCCGGGGCGACGGTCGGGTTGGTGGAGGAGGAGCAGGCGCTCAGGCCGAGGAGGGCGGCGCCGGCCAGGACGGCCGCCAGGGTGGCGGCGGCGGGGCGTCCGGCGCGCGGGCCCGAGGTGGTGGTCACGTGTTTTCCTATTCGTGAGGGTGGTGGAGGATTCGGGCATGCGGCGGCCCGCATGCCCGAATCCTTTTTCCGGGAAATCAGCCCCAGTGCTGGGAGGCGTTCTCGTTCTTCAGGGTGGAATCCAGGTTCACGCCGTTGTTGCAGCCCCAGTCGCCGCTGATGTACTGGGAATGGCCCTGATAGGCGGAGTTGTAGTACACCCGGTAATTGGCGGTCGAGCTGCAGGCGAGCACCGAGGCGGCATTGTTCTTGACCGCCTGGCCGGAGCCGTTCCCGCCGTTGCCGAAGACGTAGGAGTAGTAGTAGGCGATGGCGCCGTTGGGGGAGTAGTAGGTCCCCGCGTAGTCCGAGACGTTGCCCAGGAACGAGGCGCGGCCGCTGGTGGTCCAGCCGTTGGCGTCGACGCTGTTGTAGTGGACGATCAGCACGTTCGTCCCGGTGCGGCAGTCCGCGTTCGTGTTGGTGTCACAGTTGTCCGAGACGTTGTAGGTGGTCACCGCGCCGGCCGGTGAGGCCGTCACCACGGGGGCGACGACCGCCCCGATACCCGCTGCCGCCAGTCCGAGGGAACGCAGTCTTCCCAGCTTCCGCTTCATGCGGCAAATCCTTCGCTTTTCGTGCCGCGGCGATAATTCAGCCGGGCGCTTCCACGGGGGCGCCTGTGGTCAGCCCCCCTCCGGTCAGATGCCGGTGCACGGCGAATCATTCGTCACCGAACCGATTGGAGTCAAGCGTGCGTCATGTCACATCCCGGCCCCCCGGTGTGAACTTGCAACGGCCGCCCGCTCCTGCTCATATGGGGCGATTGCGCAGGCCGGGAATATCACTCTGGGTGCGAACGTAACCGTCAATTCGGACATTTGGTTGAGGAAGCCGTGACTGCACGTGTATCCAGACGATCGGTGGTCGTCGCCACGGCTGCCCTGTCCGTGCTGCTGAGCGGCGCGGGGGTGGGCGCCTCCCTGCTGGTCAAGTCCCCGGCCCAGGCCGCCGCCGAGACCGGTCCGCCGCCGGCCGACGTCCTGACCGCCCGGGTCGAGCGGCAGGTGCTGACCTCCACCGTGATCACCCGTGGCCAGGTCACCGCCGCCCGGTCCGTCGACGTGATGCCGGTCAGCGCCGGTGCGGGCGGCGGCTCGGCCGTGGTCACCAAACTCCCCGTCAGGCCCGGGGCCCAGGTCACCGCCGGCGAGCCGGTGGTGGAGGTGGCCGGCCGGCCCGTCTTCCCGCTCCAGGGCGAACTGCCCGTCTACCGCGACCTCAAGCCCGGCACCACGGGCCAGGACGTGGCCCAGCTGCAGACCGCCCTCAAGGCGCTCGGCTTCTCCTCGGACGGGGACCGCGCGGGCACCTTCGGCGAGGCCACCAAGGAGGCCGTCACCGCCTTCTACCGCGCCCACGGCTACGACCCGCAGTCCGTCGGCACGGACGGCGCGGCCCAGGTGACCGCCGCCGAGGAGGCCGTCACCTCCGGGCAGCGGGCCCTCGCCGACGCCAAGGAGGCCGCGGCCGCAGGCCCCGCCGCAGGTCCGACGCCCACCTCCACGCCCACCTCCGCGACCAAGCAGGTCGAGCGCGCCACCGAGGACCTGGCCCGGCTCCAGGCCCGCCTCGCCAAGGTGAAGGCGGAGAACGGCCCGATGGTCCCCTCCGGCGAGATCGTCTACCTCCCGGGCTTCCCCGCCCGGGTGGAGAGCGTGGCCGCCCGGGTCGGCGCGGTCCCCTCCGGCCGGATCCTCACGCTGTCGGCGGGCGCCCTGGTCGTCCAGGGCCGGCTCGGCCAGGCGGACCGGGGGCTGGTGCACGCCGGGCAGAAGGTGGAGATCCTCTCCGAGCTGACCGGCGACAAGGCGGGCGCCACCGTGACGAGCATCGCCGACTCCGCCAGTGCCGCCCAGCAGGGCGTCGACCCCGCCGCCCCGGGGCAGGCCGCCCCGGCCGGCGGCCCGGCCGCGGGCCCGGCCGGCTTCGGCCTGGTGGTCGACCCGGACACCGCGCTGGATCCCCGACTCGCGGGCCAGGACGTCCGGTTGACCATCGTGGCGGCCTCGTCCCCGGGCCCGGTCCTGGTGGTCCCGGTCTCCGCCATCACGGCCGCCGCCGACGGCCGCACCGTGCTCACCGTGCTGGAGAACGGCCAGCGCCGCCGGGTCGAGGTGACCCCGGGCACGGTCGGCGGTGGCAGCGCCGAGGTGCGGCCGGTCGCCGAGGGCACGGTCAAGGAGGGCGACCAGGTGATCGTCGGTGTCCGCAGCGCCGGCAACACCCCTGCGGCGGGCGCCAAGTGAGCGCCCCCGTCGTGGAGTTCGAGCAGGTCGGGCTCACCTACCCGGGCCCGCCGCCGGTCACGGCGCTGCACGCCTGCGACCTCACCGTGGGACGCGGCGACTTCGTCGCGGTGGTCGGCCCGTCCGGCTCCGGCAAGTCGACCTTCCTGAACATCGCCGGGCTGCTGGACCGCCCGACCGGCGGCCGCTACCTGCTGAACGGCCTCGACACCGCCGCACTCTCCGAGCGGGACCGCACCGCCCTGCGCGGGCGGGAGATCGGCTTCGTCTTCCAGTCCTTCCACCTGCTCCCGCACCGCAGCGCCACCGAGAACGTCGCCCTGGCCTGCCTCTACACCCCCGGCCGGGGGCGCCGTGAGGCGGCCGCGCGGCGGGCCCTGGCCCGCGAGGCGCTGGAGACCGTCGGCCTCGGCCACCGGCTGGACGCCCTGCCCACCCGCCTCTCCGGCGGTGAACGCCAACGCGTTGCCATCGCAAGGGCGTTGGTCTCCCGGCCCAGCCTGCTGCTCTGCGACGAACCGACCGGCAACCTGGACTCCGCCACCGCCGAGTCCGTCCTCGCCCTGGTCGAGCAGCTCAACCGCGACGGGATGACCGTCGTCCTGATCACCCACGACCCGCAGGTGGCCGCCCGCGCGTCGCGCACGGTCGCGATCCGCGACGGCGTCCTGACCGAGGCGGTGCCGGCATGACGGACCCTCAGCCCCTGACGGCGGGGCGCCGCCTGACGCGTCGTCGCCCCCGGCCGTCCGCTCCCGTCAAGCCCTCGCGCCCCGTCGAGCCCTCACGGCTCAGGCTGCGGGACCTGCTCTCGGAGGCCCTGGCCGGCATCCTGCAGCGCCCCGCCCGCTCGGCGCTCACCGCCGTCGGCACCGTCCTCGGTGTCGGCACCTTCGTCGCGGTGCTCGGCCTGACCGCGACCACCAGCTCGCAGATCGACGCGCGGTTCAACCTGCTCAGCGCCACCGAGGTGACGGTCGAGGACACCGGCGGCAGCCGCCCCGACCTGGTGCCGCTCTCCTTCCCCCGCGACGCCGACGCCCGCATCCAGCGCCTCAACGGCGTCGAGGCCGGCGGCACCTTCTGGAACGTCAGGTTCCCCGACGCCGCCGTGCGCGCCGCCCCGGTCGGCCGTCCGGCCGGCGGCGAACAGGTCCCGGTGGTCGCCGCCTCGGCCGGCGCTCTGGCGGCGGCCGCCCCGCACCTGGTCCAGGGCCGGGCCTTCGACGCCTGGCACGACAGCAGCGGCCAGGAGGTCGCGGTGATCGGCTCGGCCCTGGCCGCACGGCTCGGCATCACCACGCTGGAGACCCAGCCCGCGGTGTTCGTCGACGGCCGCCCGTTCCTGGTCGTCGGCATCATGGACGGCGTGGAGCGCAAGCCGGACCTGCTGCTCTCGGTCACCGTCCCGCAGGGCACCGCGCTGCGGCTCTGGGGCGAACCCAAGGGCGACCGCGCCAAGATGCTGGTCTCCACCAGGATCGGCGCCGCCCAGCAGGTCGCCGACGAGGCGGCGCTCGCGCTGGACCCGACCCACCCGGACCGCTTCAAGGCAGTCCCGCCGCCGGACCCGAGGTCGCTGCGCTCCAACGTGAGCTCGGACCTGGACCAGCTCTTCCTGCTGCTCTCCGCGATCTGCCTCGTCATCGGCTCGATCGGCATCGCCAACACCACCCTGGTCGCCGTCCTGGAGCGGACCGGGGAGATCGGCCTGCGCCGGGCGCTCGGGGCCAGGGGCCGGCACATCACGGGCCAATTCCTCACCGAGTCGGCGACCTTGGGGCTGCTCGGCGGACTGGTCGGCACCACGATCGGCGTCCTCACCGTCCTCGGCGTCGCTCTGGCCCGGGACTGGACCCCGGTCATCGACCCCGCCACCGTCGTCTCGGCCCCGGTCATCGGCCTGGTCACGGGCCTGGTCGCCGGCCTCTACCCGGCCTGGCGCGCCTCCCGGATCGCCCCGGCCGAGGCGCTGCGCCGCTGAGCCCGCTCAGGCGCGGGTGTGGTGGCGCAGCGCCCCCTCGACGCAGGCGCGGACGTGCCGGCTGGGGTCGTCCCGCATCGCCTCGATCAGCTTCAGTGCCTCCGGACCGCCGAGCAGCGCCAGCGATCTGACGGCCTGTGCGCGGGCCCGGGGCTCCCGGTGGTGGGTGACCTCGCACAGGCGCCGCAGCCGGCCGGGCCGCTCCGGGAGCCGCGGTTCGAGCCAGGCCCGGGTGGTGGCGTCGGCCAGCCGGGCCACCTGGGTCTCCAGCCGGTCGGGGTCCACCGCCGGGTGACGGGCGGCGCGCAGGATGCCCTCGGTGGCCAGCCGCCGGATCCTGCGGTCGGGCGCGTGGTCGACCAGATGGGCCATCAGGTGGACCAGAGCGGGGTCGCCGCGTTCGGCCAACGGGCGTACCAGCGAGGCCCGGACGGTCCCGTGCACCAGGGTCTGCACCACCAGGTCGGTCGCGCGCGGCGAGTCGCAGAGCGCCAGGACGTCGGTGGCGAGGTCGCGCACCGCGGCGCCCGTGCGGAGGCTGGTCGGGGGAGTGCGGCGGATCGCGTCGAGCGCGAACTCCTCCAGCGGCGCCGGGTCGGTGCCCGGGAGGGGGCCGAGCCGGCGCAGGGCGGTCAGCCGGGGGACCAGCTCGTCGCGGTGCCCGATCGTCTTCGTCAGCGGGAGCGCGAGGATCGCGGGGACGGCCTCGACGGCGCCGAGCCGGGCGAGCGAGGTGACGGCGGCTTCGTGGGCCTCCCGGTACCGGCCGCGCAGCACGGCGATCAGGTCGGGGACGGCCTCGGCGAGCCCCAGCCGGCCGGCGGCGTAGGCCGCCCGGCGGTGCGCGGCGGCCGGGTCGCGGAGCACGGCGAGGACGGCCTCGCGGCGGGCCGCCCGCCCGCCGATCAGCTGGATGGCGTGGTCGGCGCGGGCCTGCACCGCCCCGTGCTCGTGGCCGAGGGCGACGGTCAGCACGGGTAGGGCGGAGGCGTCACCGTACGCCCCCAGCGCCTTGATGTACGCGCCCTGGAGCGGCGTCTCGGCGACCCGGTCGATCAGCCAGCGGACGAACGCGGCCCGCTCCTCGGGCACTTGCTCCCCGGCGATCCCGCTCAGCCGGGCGCGGTCCGCCCGCTCGACCTCGGCGTCGTACCGCTCGACGGCGGCGCGGGCACCGGGGTCGTCGAAGGGGCGGAGGAACTCGGCGATGTTCCGGCGGAACCGGTCCCTCTCCCCGGTCCGGCTGTCCCCGTCCCAGGTGCGGGACCCCGGTTCGGGTCCGGTGAGCCAGGGCAGGACGAGCGGGAGGTGTGCCGGGGTCAACATCGGCGGCACGGTGAGACGGAGACGGTGCGTCAGGTGGGAGAGCGGTCCTTCGGCGCGGAGCAGCCGGGCCAGGGTGGCGAGGAGGGGCTCGACCGCCTCGGCGGCGCGGAGGACGCCGAGGGCCGTGACTGCGTGGATGAGCACGAGCTCGTCCTCGGAGTCCAGGTCGGCGATCAGCCGCCGGACCGTGGCGGGGGTGCCGAAGCCGGGCCGGCGCGCGGCCACCGCGGCCAGGTACCCGCTCCGCTCCTCCGGCCGCAGGTGACCGCCGAGGACCGCCCAGCACTCGTCGATCAGCGCGGCCCGGGCGGCGGCCCCGGCCGGGAAGCGGCCCGCCTGGTTGAGGTGCAGCCGGGCCGCTTCGCCGACGTCCAGCAGGGCGGCGTCGACTCCCAGGGCGGCCAGCCGCTGCCGGGTCCAGCCGTAGGTCAGCAGCGCGCTGACGTACACGCCGGCCCGGGTGACCGGGTCGGTGGTCCTGGCGGCGACCAGCGCGGCGAGCTCCTCGGTGGGCTCCAGTACCGGCCGGGTGACACGCCGATACCGCTCGCCGTGCGGGTCACCGTTGAACCCGTCGGTCCAGCCGTCGAGCTGACGGTGGGTGAAGGCGCGTATGTCCGAGGTCCGCATGGCCCCCATTGTGCCCGCCAAGTCCGGGAGTACGGACGGGCTTTCCGGGAAGTGGAGCCGGCCCCGGTGGTGTCGGACCCCGCCACGGGGGTAGGCGGGCGATGAGCGGGAAGGAGCAGGTCGGGCGGGGTGAGGCAGGTGGTCGACGGTACGTCCCCGGCGGTGCCGAGCCGGTGCGTTGACGTCCCGTCACCCACCCCGGGCGCTCGGGTGTTCCGGTCATGCTTCATGATTGCGCCGATCGTGACGCGGTCACCCGCCGACGGCCGAGACGGTGGGACGGTTGGTGACGGAGGGGCGGGCATGAGCAACACGGCTGAACAGGCAGCGGTACCCGAACAGGCGGAGCCGGAGCCCGAGCACGCGGTCCCGGCGGTGGTGGAGAGCCCGGCCAAGCGGGCGCAGCCCCAGGGTGCCGCCGCCCGCTGGCTGTTGAAGTACCGCGTCCAGCCGGTCGGCCCGGCGGCGGCCGAGGGGCACACGGAGCCGCAGGCCTGGTGGAAGGTCATGTGCCTGACCGGGGTGGACTACTTCTCCAGCCTGGCCTACGTCCCGGCCATCGCCGCCCTCGCCGCGGGCGCGGTCTCGCCGCTGGCGACCCTGATCCTGGTGCTGCTGACCCTGGTCGGCATGCTGCCGATGTACCGCCGGGTGGCGAAGGAGAGCCCCGGCGGCGCCGGGTCGGTGGCGATGCTGGAGGACCTGCTGCCGTTCTGGCGCGGCAAGCTGTTCGTGCTGGTGCTGCTCGGCTTCGTCGCGACCTCCTGGATCGTCACCATCACGCTCTCCGCCGCGGACGCCTCCGTCCACCTGGTGGAGAACCCGTACCTCACCGGCGCGCTGCACGGCCACGAAGTCGCCCTGACCGTCGGCCTGCTGCTCCTGCTGGGCGGGGTGTTCCTGCTCGGGTTCAGCGAGGCCGTCAAGGTGGCCATCCCGCTGGTGGCGGTCTTCCTGCTGCTCAACGCGATCACCATCGGCGCCGGAGTGGTGGAGGTGGTCACCACCCCCGGCGCCTGGTCGGCCTGGACCCACGCGTTGACCGAAGGCGGCGGCGGCCTCGGCGGGCTGGTCCAACCCGCGCTGCTCGCCTTCCCGTTGCTGGTGCTGGGACTCTCCGGCTTCGAGACCGGGGTCAGCATGATGCCGCTGGTCGCCGCCGAGGGGGAGGACGAGACCGAGCGCCTGCACTCCCGGATCCGCAACACCCGCAAGCTGCTCACCACCGCCGCGGCCGTGATGAGCGTCTACCTGCTGGCCGCCAGCTTCGTCACCACCGTACTGATCCCGCACCGGGAGTTCGAGCCCGGCGGCGGCGCCAACGGGCGCGCCCTCGCCTGGCTGGCCCACGAGCAGGTCGGCGAGGCCTTCGGCACCGCGTACGACATCAGCACCATCCTGATCCTCTGGTTCGCCGGTGCCTCGGCCATGGCCGGACTGGTCAACATCGTGCCGCGCTACCTGCCGGACTACGGGATGGCCCCCGAGTGGGGCCGCGCGGTGCGGCCGGTGGTGCTGGTCTACACGGCGCTCTGCATCGTCATCACCTTCGTCTTCGACGCCGACGTCAACGCCCAGGCCGGCGCGTACGCCACCGGCGTGCTGGCGATGATGGTCTCCGGCGCGTTCGCGGTCACCGTCTCCGCCCTGCGCCGGCGCCGCCGCGGGGCCACCGCCGGCTTCGCCGCGCTCACCGCCGTGCTGCTGTACGCGCTGGTCGCCAACATCGTCGACAAGCCCGACGGCATCACCATCTCCGGCGCCTTCATCCTCGGCATCGTGCTGGTGTCGCTGGTCTCCCGGATCTCCCGCACCACCGAGCTGCGCGCCGACAGCATCGCCTTCGACCCGACGGCCCGTCAGTTCGTCACCGACACCCTGGCGCACGACAACGCGATCAACATCATCACCAACCGCCGCAGCGCCGGGGACGCGGCCGAGTACGCGTTCAAGGAGCGCGAGCAGCGCGGCGACAACCCGGTGCCGGGCAGCGCGGACGTGCTGTTCCTGGAGATCGAGGTGGTCGACCCCTCCGAGTTCAGCGACACCCTGTACGTGCGGGGCGTCGAGGTCGACGGCTACCGGGTCCTGCGCGCGGAGGCCCCGGCCGCGCCGAACGCCATCGCCGCCGTCCTGCTCGCCCTGCGCGACGCCACCGGCGTCCGGCCGCACTGCTACTTCGCCTGGGCGGAGGGCAGCCCGCTCAAGCACATGCTCCGGTACTTCCTGCTCGGCCGGGGCGACACCGCCCCCGTCACCCACGAGATCATCCGCCGCAACGAGCCAGACCCGGACCGCCGCCCCGGCATCCACGTCGGCGCCTGAACCGCGGTGCCCCGGGGCGGCCGTGAGGGCCGCCCCGGGACGCCGGACCGCAGGCTGTCGGACCGGGCTGTCGGACCGTCAGGCCCCCGTGTCGTTCCGCGCCCGCCGCCCCGGGGCCGCCGAGCCGCAGAAGTATACGGCGGCCCCCCGCGCCACCCCGGGCGGCGGGGCTGTCACAACGGTGGGACAGGATGGCGGTCATGACGCTCTTTCCGATCACCGTGCCCGCCTCCCTGGTCGAGTCGCTCGGGCTCGACCCCGCGACTGACGACTGGGGCCACGAGCTGCGGCACGCGGTCGGCACCGGCGACGGCGACACCTACGTGCTGAGCGGCCTGTGGCGGCACGACCGGCGCCGCGCGAAGGACGGCGGACGGGGCTTCACGCTCCAGCTGATCACCCGTCACGCCCCGGACGGCGCCACCGTCGCGACCGCCGTCATCCCCTACGAGGTCCCGGGCGGCACGCCCTCGACCATCAGCTGGGGCAACGAGTCCAACCTCGCGGTGCTCCCCGACGGGACGCTGGCCCTCAGCTCCCGGCCCGGCAACACCCACCTGCTCACCCCCGGACTGGACCGCCTGCTCGGCGGCTGGCAGCTGTCGACGTACTCCTGGACCAAGAAGGAGACCGGCCCGGCCGACGACCCCTTCGCCGCCTCGATCGCCGTCACCCCCGGCGGCCGCCTGCTCTCCCTGGTCTGCGAGAGCCGGCTGGAGAACTGGGGCGTCCCGCTCCCCAACCTGGTCGCCGTCACCGACCCCGGCGCGGCCCTCGCCCCGGGCCACCGGCCCGTCCTGCGCGCCTTCGCCACCCTGGCGACCTCCGCCGACCGCCAGACCGAGGAGGAGGACGCCCGCCCGCACGTCCGGTTCGGCGACGCCCCGGTGTTCCAGGGCAACCGTCCCTCACCCGCGCTCGGCCTGCAGCTGACCGAGCTGGCCGGCGGCACCGCGTACGACTGGGACCGCGCCTTCCTGCGCCGCCCCGTCCCGCTCTCCGACGAGCTCTACGTGGTCCCCGTCTTCGGCCGCACCTACCGCTCCGGCAGCCGGGGCCAGCGCTTCGCCTTCGTCCTGCTCGACGAGCGGGGCACCGTGCACGGCCGGCTCGACGGCCTCGACCTCTACCAGGACAGCCCGTACACCGGCGCCAACTACGAGGTGGTCACCGACCCGTACCGGTCCCACGCCTTCCACCTCAACCGCTACGGCCTCTACGCCTGGACCGCCGACGGCACGCTGCGCGCCGCGCTGCGCACCACCGAGGCCCCCTTCAAGGCCCTGACCAACTTCACCCTCCTCAACGCCACCCCCGCCGGCGAGCTCCTCCTCGCCCACCGCAAGCAGCACCTCGTCCTGCGCGTCCCCGTCCCCGCCGAGCTCGCCGAGCTCCCCACCGCCGTCACCGACGCCCTCGCCACCGTGACTAGGAGCCGCAACGCCCTGAAGAAGCTGCACACCCCCATCGACTGGCTCTGGTCCGACACCGCCGCGCCCGCCCACCACCTCTGAGCCACCGTCAGCCCGGGCCGGGCGGGGCGGACCGGACGGCCACGGCGAGCGGCCGGGTCAGGCGATCCTCCTGATGCTCTGGATGACCAGCACCCCGCACCAGTTCCCGTTCACCGAGCCGGTGACGGTCCAGCCGGCGGGCAGCGGGGTGTTGCCGCAGACGGTCAGGCTGGTCTCGGTGGTGATCCGCAGCAGGCTGTTGACCCAGTACGGCCCGCACGGGGTGTTGGCGGTCCGGATCGAGCTCACCACCCACCCGGCCGGGACGGGGGAGTTCCCGCAGGCCTGCAGGGTGGTCTGGTCGGTGATCCGGACCAGGCCGTACGTGCCGTAGGTCCCGCAGGGCGTGTTGGCGGTCTGCACCGACACCACGACCCACCCCGGCTGGATGGCCGACTGCGCGCAGTCGGTGAGGGTCGTCTGGTCGGTGACCTTGAGCATGGTGTACCGGGGGTAGCTGCCGCAGCCGGCGTTGTTCTGCGTCGCGGTGATCACCCAGCCGTCCGCGATCGCGGAGTGGCCGCAGGCCTGGTAGGTGGTCGGCGCGGTCTGGAGGGTGACGGTGTAGGTGCCGTAGGTCCCGCAGGGGGTGCCGGCCGTCTGCACCGCGGTGATCACCCAGCCCGGCAGGATCGCGGACTGCGCGCAGTCCGTGACGGTGGTCTGGTCGGTGATCCTCAGCAGCGAGTAGAGCGGGTAGCTGCCGCAGCCCGAGGTGTTCTGCATGGCCGTGATCACCCACCGCTCCGGGACCGGCGAGTTGGAGCAGGCCTGGACGGTGGTCTCGGTGGTCAGCTGCACGATGGTGCGCTGCCCGTATCCGCCGCACCCTGCCGCCGTCTGACTCACGATCACCCACCCGGCGGGCACCGGTGTGTAGCCGCAGATCGTCTGGGTCGGGCCGCTCTGGACGGCGGCGGCCACCGGAACGCCGACGGCCGCCGTCCCGCCGAGTACCAGCGCCACGACCGTCAACAGCCGGGCCAACAGGTGCCGGAACTCTCGCATGTGCACATCCCTGGTGATCGTTTCCGATGAGACCGCGAGCGAGCCTGGCACACCGGCCGCCACCCCCGACACCCCCCGAAGGTCGGCATCCTGACACCCCGTCAGCTCCGGGTACGCGCTGCCGGGGTGCAGTACGGAGAACCGGGAGAGCGCCGCGCGGGCGTACTCCGGGGTCTGGAGCAGACCGGGAATCAGCGTCGGGTCGAGGGACTGCCGGACGCTGGTCTTGGCCGCCTGCCGGGCGTGCGCCTCTTCGGGGTGGCCGGCGCGCCGGCCCCGAGGTCGGCCGGCACCACGAGCACGGGATCGAGCCCCCGCTCGGGAGCCGGCCGGACTGCGCGCAGCCTGGCCGCGTGATGGCTTCCCGGGCGGGTCACCGCAGCATGGCGCGTCACACGGCGATCGGGCCGACGTAGGGTCCGACAACCGAGGTCACGTGGATCAGGACATCGAGCCAACTCATGGAAGCCTTTCGTCGCAGGGTTGACCAGGGGTACGCGGCGATGTCCGGCCGCAAGCGGATCTTGGTCGGGATGATTCTTGCGTGTGCCGCCGCTCTCCGACACGGCCACCGGCCAGTTCGCTCGTTCGAGTGAACCGGCGCGACGCATCCTGACCATTCGCCCCCCACCGCGACCAGCTCGCCGCCGCCCGCCGCCCGCCGCCCGCCGCCTGCCGCCAGGCCGCGACTGGCAAGCCTGCTACCCGCTCGCGCAGCGTGTCGTGGACCCGGTCCCAGGTACCGTCCGCCGTCCAGGCCCGGAACCACCGGTAGGTCACGTCCCACGGGGCCGGATCGTGCGGCACCGACGCCAGGCACAACTGAGCATCCGTCAACGCCGAGGCACGGGAACGCTTGCACGCGCAGACACACATGGCGGTGATCCTCGCGGACGACACAGCCGCAAACACTTGCTCAGCCGAGAACGTTGCGGCACTGGTGTGGCTCAAGGCGGGGGTGTTGGCGGACGAAGGAGAGGAGGCGGGTCGTCGTGTCCGGGACCGTCCCGGCCCCAGGGCGGCTCTGTCCGATCGGAGTCCTCTATGCGACTGTCCGCGCGCCGCGCGTTCGCCGCTCTTCTCCTGACCGTCCCGCTCGCGGTCCAGAGCGCCGGTGTCCAGGCCGCCCCCGAATACCCGGCGGTGGCGCCGGCCCCGCTGCACCGGGCGGTCAAGGCGGTGGCGGGTCAGTACATCGTGACCGTCCGGCCCGGCGTGGACCCGGCGGCGTTGGCCGCCCGGGCCGGGGTGGAGCCGCTGCACACCTACCGGCACGTCCTGAACGGCTTCTCCGCCGCTCTCGATTCCGCCCAGTTGGCGAAGGTCCGCGCCCTGCCCGGCGTGCGGGCGGTGGAGGAGAACGCGGTGGCCGGTATCCCGGCAGCGGTTCCCTCCTCCGGCTCCGGGAAGCGGGAGGCGGCGTCGAGCTGGGGCCTGGACCGCATCGACCAGAACGAGGGCTGGGACGCCGAGAAGGGTGCGGGGGACGGGCAGTTCACCGTCACGGGCACCGGTGAGGGCGTCACCGCCTACGTGATCGGCACCGGCATCGAGACCACCCACGAGGAGTTCGAGGGCCGCGCCAGCGTCGGTACCGACACCGTCGGCGACGGCAAGGAAGGCGTCGACTGCCAGGGGCACGGCACCTTCGTCGCGGGGGTGCTGGGTGGCAAGACCTACGGGGTGGCCCGCAAGGTGAACCTGGTCGGCGTCCGCGTCCTCGGCTGCGACGGCACCGGCACCAGCGAACAGATGATCGCGGGCATGGAGTGGGTCGCGGCCAACGCCAAGAAGCCGGCCGTCGCCAACCTCTCCCTCGGCGGGGAGAAGAGCGACACCGTCAACGAAGCCGCGAACGCCCTCTCGAACGCGGGGATCCTGCCCGTCGTCGCCGGCGGCAACAGCTCCGTGGACGCCTGCGGCGTCTCCCCCGCCTCCGCCACCAAGGCCGTCACCGTCGGCGCCAGCAACAAGTACGACGAGGAGACCGACTTCAGCAACTACGGCAACTGCCTCTCCCTGTACGCACCGGGCGCGGACATCACCTCCGCCAAGCTCGGCGGCGGCAGCTCCACCGAGTCCGGCAGCTCCTACTCCGCCCCGCACGTCGCCGGCGCCGTCGCCGTCTACCTCGCCGCCCACACCGACGCCACCCCCGAAAGCCTCGCCCTGTGGCTCTCCACCGAGTCCACCAAGGACGTCCTGACCAACGTGAGCAAGACCAGCCCCAACGAACTGCTGTACACCGCCGGCATCTGACCCACGCCCCATCTCGACCGTCACGGCTCCCGCAGCCCGCCGGCCCGTGACTCCAGATGGCCCGCCGGTGTCCTGCCACCCCCACGGGCACGGCAGGACACCGGCACACCCGCCGCCCGCACCACCGGCACAGAGCCGGTCACCTGCATCCGGTTCTGATGAACTGTCACGGGCCCGTGGTCCCTGCCGGCGGCGGGATCAGGGCACGTGACCGGCGCCGCCGCGCTCCATCCCGCCGCCACCCCGAAGGCCGTCCGGGGCGGGCTGGCCGACGGGTCCACCGACGGTGTTGTCGAGAACGCCGGATCGGGTTGGCCGACACTTCGAGGTCAGCGGGGTTCGGCGCGCCCGCGCCACCCGGTCGTCGCCTTGCCGAGCCAGGCACGTTGGCGCAACTCCTCGGCGGTCCCGGCCCGCACCGGGAGGTCGTCCGCCGCCGCCCTGGACCCATGGTCGCCGGTGCGCAGTCGGGAGGGGACGGTGGTGGCCCCCAGGGGCTGTCGGCTGCCCGAGTGATATGACCGTGCACTGACAAAGCTTGGGGTGTCCGGGTCGGTGATGGTGGCGGTCGGGCCTCGATTCGATCAAAGTCATTGACGTACCGCCGATTTCGGGCGGCATACTGCTGGTCACCCCCGCGCCGCCCCCGCGACACCGATCCAAGGACCACCCGTGACCAGCTCCCCGAGACAACGCCGTCTCGGCGCCCTCGCCGCCTTCCTGATGGCCGTGGCGACCGCCTCATGCTCCAGTCCCGCCGCCGACCGGACCACCACGATCACCTTCTGGGGGTGGGCCCCCGGCTACGCCGAGGCGGCCGCCGCCTACACCGCCGACCACCCGAAGGTCCGGATCGAGTTCCGGCCGACCGACCCCGGTAGCAAGGGCGGCTACGACGCCATGCTGCAGGCGGTGGCCGACGGCAAGGGTCCCTGCCTGGTCCAGGTCGGCTACGAGTCCCTGCCGGCCTTCGTCGCGGCCAAGGCCGTCACCCCCGTGGACACCTCCACCGCCCGGGTGCTCTACCCCGAATCCGCCTGGTCCCAGGTCACGGTGGACGGCGACGCCTACGGGATGCCCGTCGACGTTGGCCCGATGGCCCTGTTCTACCGGCGCGACGTCTACCAGCGGTACGGCATGCGCCCGCAGTCCACCTGGGAGGAGTTCGCCCGCGACGCCGACCGGCTGCACCGGGTGGCCCCGCGCACCACGCTCACCGCCTTCACCCCGGACGACCCCTGGTGGTTCACCGCGCTCGCGGCCCAGGCCGGCGCGCAGTGGTTCGGTACCCAGGCCGGCAAGTGGCAGGTCGACATCACCGGCGCCCCCACCGCCGCCATGGCCCAGTACTGGCAGGGCCTGGTGGACCGGGGCCTGGTGGCGGTCCGTCAGGGCTTCTCCCCGGAGCTCTACAAGGGCCTCGGCGACGGCACCATAGCCGCCTTCCCCGCCCCCGTCTGGTACGCCGCCCTGCTGGAGGAGAACGCCCCCGGCGCCTCCGGAGCCTGGGCCGTCGCCCCGCTCCCCGGCTGGGGCAAGGGCAACGACCCGGCCGTCTTCGACGGCGGCTCCGCCACCGCCGTGGCCCGCGGCTGCCCGGCCCCCGAGGCCGCCGCCGGCTTCGCCGCCTGGCTCGGCACCGACCGCAAGGCGCTGGACATCCTGGTCGAGAAGGCCAGGATCTACCCGGCGGCCGTCGCCACCGACACCCTCCCCGCCCTCAACGCCCCCAGCCCCTACTTCGGCGGCCAGGTCATCGGCGACGTCTTCCGCCAGCTCGGCGCCTCCGGCAGCAGCCGCTGGCGCTGGGGGCCCTCGATGGCTGCCACCGCCAAGTCGCTCACCGCCGAGCTGCCCAAGGCACTCAAGAACCGCACCCCGCTGCCCGGGGCGCTGCGCACGGTGCAGGACGCGACGGTCGAGAACATGCGCAGCCGCGGCGTCACCCTCGCCGGCGGCTGACGGCGGCGGGGCGTGCCTGACGGCCCCTACGCCGCGCCGAGTTGGGCCGCGAAGGCCTCCAGGTCCTCCAGGCCGAAGGGCTCGGCGGCGGCGACCTCGGCGCTGCGGACGAACATCTCCCGCTCGTAGGCGGTGAGTGCGGCCTCGGAGTCGCCTGGGTGGGCGGCGATGGCCAGGCCGAGCTCGGCGCCGTCCAGCAGGGCCAGGTTGGCGCCCTCGCCGTTCGGCGGCTGGAGGTGGGCGGCGTCGCCGAGCAGGGTCACGCCGGGGACGCGCTCCCAGCGGTGGTCGCCCGGCAGCCCGAAGTGCGGACGGTGCACGGGGGCGCTGTCGCCCTCCGCCACCAGGGCGGCCAGGGCGGGTGCCCAGTCCGCGTACTCGGCGGCGATCCGCTGCCGGGCGGCGTCCGGGTCGGTGAAGTCGATCTCCTGGAACCACTCCTGAGGGCGCGTCAGCAGGGCGTAGACGTGCAGCGTCTCGCCCTCCGCCCGGTGGGCGAACAGCTCCTGGCCGTCCCCGGGCGCGATCATCGACCCGCCGCCCACCGTCGCCGCGGCGGCCGGGTGACGGGTGCCGGCCCCGTACAGGTAGGTCTCCACTGAGGAGGTGCCGGAGTACTCCGGCACCACGTCCGAGAGCAGCGGCCGCACCCGCGACCAGGCCCCGTCCGCACCGACCAGCAGACCGGTGGTGACGGCCGTCCCGTCCGCGAAGGTCACCTCGTGCCGGCCCCCGCCCAGCGCACGGGTGCCGGCGACCTTGCGGCCCCAGCGGACGGTGCCCAGCGGGAGCGACTCCAGCAGGATCCGGCGCAGTTCGCCGCGCTGCACCTCGGGGCGGCCGCCGGTGCCGTCGTCGGGCTTGTCCAGCAGCACGCTGCCGTCCGTCCCCAGCACCCGCAGCGCCTGCCGGCCGGGCAGCACGATCTTCTCGAACTCCTCCGTCAACCCGGCCGCCGTGATGGCCAGTTGGCCGTTGTAGTCGTGGATGTCCAGCAACCCGCCCTGGGTCCGCTCGGCCGGCGAGCTCTCCGCCTCGTACACGGTGGAGGCGATGCCGTTGACGTGCAGGACGCGGGCCAGCGCGAGGCCGCCGAGCCCGGCGCCGATGATCGTGACATGGGTGTCGTCGTGCATGGTGACTCCTTCGAGGCCGGGCCGTCCGGTCGGTCCGGGCGGCCGCTCCTCCGAAGGTGTCCGACGCCACCGTCAGACCACTGACAGACCGCTGACAGCTCCGATCAAGACGCTGTCACGGCGGTGTCGCGTCGGTGTCGCGTCGTGCCGCCCGGTGTCAGACGTGCGGGGTGGTCGGCCCGCCGGCCGTGCGGGTCCGCCCGAGCGGCGCCAGCGCGCCGGCGGCGGCCGCGAGCGACTCGGCGAGCAGGGCGGCGGTACGGCCGGCCTCGTAGAGGTGCTCGCGCGCGTCCCGGGCCAGCCGCACGTCGTCGAAGTCGTCCGCCTCGGGCGAGCCGAACCGGCCGGTGGCCTGCTCGCTGCTGAGGAACGTCCCTACCTGGTCCAGCAGTTCGGGCAGCCGCGCGGTCAGGCCGGCCAGCGCGTTGACCGCGGCGGCGGCGTCGGTGGGGTGGATCAGGCCGGGCGCGCCGCCGGGCTGCGCGGCCAGCCCGGCGGCCCGGACCAGGTCGGCCGCCTCGGCGGTGAGTTCGGCGGTGGAGAGCTGCGTGGGTACGGGGCGGGTCATGGGATCACTCCTCGGTCGTGGCCTCGAGGTGCCGTCGTAATCGCGGTTGCCCCGGATCGCCGTCCTCATGCGCTGGCGCCCCGTCAACTGCCTGGCGCCGCAGGGATGTTTTCGGCGAACCGGGGTAGCCGCGAGAACGGGACGGACGCCCCCAGGGCACACCACTCCGAGGAGAGGACCCACCGATGACCACAGGGACACCCGGCAACGACGTCTCCGCGCCGGCCGCGAGCGCACTCGACCACCTGGCACACACCGGGCACGCGGTGGCGGACGTCACGCACCACGCCCGCGAGCTCGCCGAACACGCCGCCTCGTCGGTGCGCGCCACCGTCACCCACGCCCTCGACCACACCCC
This sequence comes from Kitasatospora sp. NPDC088742, assembly GCF_055584905.1. Lineage (NCBI taxonomy): Bacteria > Bacillati > Actinomycetota > Actinomycetes > Kitasatosporales > Streptomycetaceae > Kitasatospora > Kitasatospora sp. NPDC088742. Next base: position 98,958 of record NZ_JBVJLD010000028.1, read on the forward strand.
GCCCGACCTCCCCCGCCGCGCCGCCGCTTTCGCGCGGGCCAACCGCACCCCGCTGCTCCTGGCAGCCACCGCCGCAGCCCTCGCCGCCGTCCTGCTCCCCCGACTGCGCCGCCGCACCTGAACCGGTGCCGACACCCACGCGGCCGCCGCGGAGAGCCCCTCACCCGGGTCCCCGCGGCGGCCGCGTCCGCTCGGACGGTGCGTCGGACGTCAGAAGTCGGACGTCAGAAGTCGGACGTCAGAAGGGGTAGAGGTCGCGCACCGGCCTTCAGCAGCATCGCCGGCGTCCGCCGCGCGGCCGTCCGCCGGTAGCAGTGCCGCGACCAGACGGCCGGCAGCACCACCCCGGCGAACAGCAGCAGGGCGAGCAGGAAGAGCATCGTCTCGGCAGCCCGAGCCGCTTGCCGATCGAGGTGGCGGCCACCGCCACGATGCCGACCGCGCCGAGTACGGCGACCGGCGTCCATCCCGTGGGCGGGCTCCTGGTCCGCGACGACCGTGACGAGGGTGCTCCCTCGGCATGATGGACGCTGCAACGGGCCGGACCGCGCTTCCCGGGGCCGACGGCGTGCTGCCCGCGCGGGGGTCCGCTGACGGCAGGTCAGCCGAGCTCCTCGGCCAGGCCGACCACGATGCCCTCCGGGCCGCGCACGTAGCAGAGCAGGTAGACGTCCTCGAACCGGACGATCTCGCCGACGAGTTCGGCGCCCGTGGCGCGGACGCGGTCGACGGTCGCCCGGAGGTCGTCGACGGCGAACATCGCCCGGCGCAGGCCCAGGGTGTTGGCGGGGGCCACGGCCGGGGTCGGGGTGATCGGCTCCGGGTGGTGGAATTTGGCCAGCTCCACCCGGCCGGGGCCGTCCGGCACCCGGAGCATCGCGATGTCCTGGCGGACACCGGTGAGGCCGATCACCCGTTCGGCGCCGGGCCAGTCGAGCGGGCCCCGGCCTTCGAGCTCCAGCCCCAGGGCGAGGAAGAACGCGATCACCGCGTCCAGGTCCTCCACCACGATGAGCACGTTGTCGAGACGCTGGACTGCCATGCCTTCCCTCCTCGGGTCGGGGTAGCTGGTCGCGGGTCGTCGGGCCCAGCGGCCAGGCTATCCGCACGGACGGACCGTCAGAACGCCGCGCGGGCCTGGCGGAGCACCCCGGCGCGGATCCGCTCCGGCCCCAACTCCGGTAGCAGCGCCGCGACATGCTCGGCGCCCAGCGGGGCGAGCAGGGCGTGGGCGGCGTACTCGGGGTCGGGGGTGTCGGCCAGCAGCAGGGCGACGTGGCGGTGCCAGAAGCGGTAGGCGCCGATGCGGTAGCGGGCGCCGGGGGAGGCGGTCTCGGACATCCGGACCAGGGGGAGGTGGTCGAGCAGGTAGTCCAGGTAGGCGGAGAGGAAGGCCGTCAGCCGGTCGGCGGAGGAGGCGGCGGGCGTGCGGGGGCCGCCGGGGCCGAGCGGAGACGGCCCCTGGAGGACGGCCTCCTGGAGGACGCGTTCGCGGGCGTCGAGCAGCGCGGCCGCCAGCCCCGACCGGTCGCCGAAGCGGCGGAACAGCGTGCCCTTGCCGACGCCGGCGGCCGCCGCCACCTGGTCCATCGAGACCGCCTCGACGCCGTGTTCGGCGAACAGCCGGGCGGCGGCCTCCAGGACGGCGGCCCGGTTGCGGGCGGCGTCGGCGCGCTCCTTGGGCGGGGGAGTGCGCAGGAGTTCCAGGGGCGTTGCGGAAGCGGACTGCGGTCCGTTAATGTCGTGAGCCACAAGAGGACTGTAGTCCGATTCTCTCCAGGAGGCACTGCCATGACCGCTCTCATCACCCGCGACGAGCTGGCCGCGGCCATCGAGGCCGGCGCCGTCACCGTCGTCGACACCCTCGGCGGCCAGTACCACGCCCAGCAGCACCTGCCCGGGGCGCTGCCCCTGACGCCGGGCGAGGTCGACTCCCTCGCGGCCACCGTGCTGCCCGACCGCACCGCCGCGATCGTCACCTACTGCTCCAACCCCGCCTGCCCCAACAGCGGCCAGGTCGCCGACCGGCTGACCGCCCTCGGCTACACCGACGTCCGCAAGTACCGCGAGGGCATCCAGGACTGGGTGGAGGCCGGCCTGCCCACCGAGTCCGTCTGACCGTACGGCGGGCGGGCGGGCCCAGGATGCACAGGGGACACCCTGGCCCCGCCCCGCCTGCCGCAATCCGGAACCGCGTCGGCTCCGAACGTACGCTGCGGAGCGAATGCCGCGTCCGCGTACGAATCGCTCGAACCGACCCGGGAACCCTCGATGACCGTCTCGATCGCCCTGTTCACCCAGGACCTGCGCCTGCACGACAACCCCGTCCTGCACGCCGCCGCCCACGCGGCCGACCAGGTCGTCCCGCTGTTCGTCCTGGACCCGGCCGTCGAGGCGGCCGGCTTCGCCGCCCCCAACCGGCGGGCCTTCCTCGCCGACTGCCTCGCCGACCTCGACGACGGACTGCGCCGCCGCGGCTCCCGCCTGGTCCTGCGGCACGGCGACCCGGCCGAGGAGGCCGTCCGGGCGGCCGCCGAAGCCGGCGCCACCACCGTCCGCCTGGCCGCCGGGGTCAGCGCCTTCGCCCACCGCCGGGAGACCCGCCTGCGCGAACTGCTCGGCGACCGCCTCCGGGTCCACGAGGCCTCGCTGACCGTCGTCCCGCCCGGCGGCGTCACCCCGGCGGGCAAGGACCACTACGCCGTCTTCACCCCGTACCACCGCGCCTGGCAGCAGGCCCCCCGCCGCGCGGTCCTCGCCGCGCCCCGCGCCCTGCGCACCCCGGCCGGCCTCACCAGCTCCTCCCTTCCCGCCGCTGACGGCACGTCACCCGCCCTGCCCCCGGGCGGCGAGAGCGCCGCCCGCCGCCACTGGAAGCGCTGGGACCCGGACGCCTACGCCGAACTCCACGACGCCCTCGCCGAGGACGGCACCTCCCGGCTCTCCCCGTACCTGCACTTCGGCTGCCTCTCCGCGAACGAGCTGGCCGCCCACGCCACCGCCCACGGCGGCGGTGGCGCCGAGGCCTTCGTCCGGCAGCTGGCCTGGCGCGACTTCCACCACCAGGTCCTCGCCGCCCGGCCCGCCGCCGCGCACCGGGACTACCGCAGCCGGGGCGACCACTGGCACCACGACGAGGCGGAGGCCGAGGCCTGGCGACAGGGCCGCACCGGCTACCCGATCGTCGACGCCGGCATGCGCCAGCTGCTCCACGAGGGCTGGATGCACAACCGCGCCCGCCTGCTGACGGCGAGTTTCCTGGTCAAGTCCCTCTACCTGGACTGGCGGATCGGCGCCCGCCACTTCCTCTCCCTGCTGGTCGACGGCGACGTGGCCAACAACCAGCTCAACTGGCAGTGGACCGCCGGCACCGGCACCGACACCCGCCCCAACCGCGTCCTCAACCCCCTGCGCCAGGCTCTCCGTTACGACCCCGACGGCACCTACGTCCGCCGCTGGATCCCCGAACTCGCCCACGTCCCCGGCCCCGCCGTCCACCAGCCCTGGGTACTGGCCCCCGACTACCCGGCCCCGATCATCGGCCCGGACGCCCTCGGCGCCCGCCTCCGCCACGCCCGCGCCCTCGACTGACGGGGGAGGAGACGGCTCGTAACCGATCAAGGAGCCCGCCGCCATGCGGACAGCGACAACGGGCGGGCTGATTCTCCGTCAGGCACCCCACAAGCCGCCCGCACCCGCCCCCATACGCTGCCCGAGGAGCAGCAGTCGAACGTCACCACCGAAAGCGGGCCCGAGTGAGCACCAAGCCGATCAACCCCCTGCAGCGCGGCTACCTCATCGTCAACTCCCACCCCGACGGCTGCGCCAAGGTCGTCGAGGACATGTGGACGGCCATCCCCGACCGCACCACCGACGGCGGCACCACCGAGGGTCGCCCCCCGGTCGTCCTGCTCCTCGGCTCAAGCGCCGGCTACGGCCTTGCCCTCCTGCTCGCCGGGCTGCGCCGCCACGGCATCCGCGGCGTCGGCGTCGCCTTCGAGGCACCCGCCACCGACCGCCGCACCGCCTCGGCGGGCTGGTACCGCACCGCGACCGCCGCCCGCCTGGCCGAGCAGGACGGCGCCGACTTCGTCTTCGTCAACGCCGACGCCTTCTCCGCCGACGCCAAGAACGAGGTCCTCGACCTCGTCGCCGAGCGCTTCGGCCCCGTCGACCACCTCGTCTACAGCCTCGCCGCGCCCCGCCGCACCGATCCGGCCACCGGCGAGGTCCACCACTCCGTCATCAAGCCCGTCGGCGCCGCCTACGAAGCGCCGTCCCTGCTCTTCCCCGACGGCACCGCCACCGTCGGCAGCGTCCGGCTCACCCCCGCCACCGACGCCGAACAGCTCGCCACGACCAAGGTCATGGGGGGCGAGGACTGGCAGCTGTGGGTCGAGGCCCTCACCGACCGCGGGCTGCTCGCCGACGGCTTCACCACCGTCGCCCTGTCCTACGTCGGCTCCGCCATCACCGCCCCGGTCTACCGTCAGGGCACCATCGGCGCCGCCAAGGAGCACCTGGAGCAGACCGCCCACACCCTGACGCAGCGTCTCCTCCCGCACGGCGGCCGGGCGTTCACCGTCGTCGCCGGCGCCGCCGTCACCCAGGCGTCCACCGCCATCCCCTCCATCGCCCTGTACACCTCCCTGCTCCGCAACGTCCTCGGCCCGGACGGCTGGCGGACCACCACCGACCAGGCACTCGCCCTGTGGTCCCAGCTCACCGGCCGGGCCCCGCTCGCCCTCGACCCGCAGGGCCGCATCCGCCTGGACGACTGGGAACTCGATGAGAAGGTCCAGCAGCAGGTCCACGACCTCTGGGAATCCCCGGCCACCGCCCTCGCCACCACCCCGGCCGGCCCCCAGTGGTTCCACGAGCAGTTCCGCCACCTCTACGGCTGGGACGTCCCCGGCGTCGACTACACCGCCCCCACCGACACCACCGTCCCCTGGCCCACCCACTGACCTGACGGGCCCGTGCCCGCTCAGGCGAGGGTGACGGCCAGGCCGCCTTCGGCCGACGGCCGGGACGGCTGGTCAGGCCGTGCCGGTGGGTGACTACTTCTCGTGCTCGGCCAGGGAACGGAACTCCCGGGTGTGGTCGGCGAGTTGACCGACGGTCGCGCCGGGGTCGAAGTCGATCAGGAACCCCGCGGTGCTGCCGTCCGCCCAGGCGCAGGCCGGTGCGCTCCGACCCGGCTCGCCGACCGTCGCGCAGGCCATCGCTCCGCCGAGGGGGCCCGGGTCGAAGGTGTCCATCCCGCTGACCGGGGTGCCGTCCGACAAGTGGCCGTCGCCGCCCGGGCGATAGCCACCCAACACCTTGGTGGCTGTCTGGGCGGCGTCCGCGAACGAGCCGGTCCAGGCCGTGGCCAGCAGCCGGGTGCCGTCAACTCCCGTGGAGCCCGGTGTCCCGTAGCCCACGACGGTGACGGTGCCCGGCGCGAACCGTCGGCGGGTGTCCGCCTCGTACTCCCGGCGCAGCTGCGCCAGCCCCTCGTCGTCCTGCACCAGGGCCAGCGCACCGAAGGTCGGCGGCAGCGAGATGTCCCGCTGCACGTGGCCGGAGTCCACCGACTCGACGGCCACCACGGCTGCGGCCACCACGGCCAGGCACCCCGCCACAGCCGTGATCCGCCGACGCGTCACCCGTCGGTACCACGGTCGCTTCGCCATGGCCGCAGCCTCGGCGGGCCCCGCCGCCCAGATCGCCCGCAGGCTGTCCACACCCGTTCCGGTGCCCTCTTCGACCTGCGGCACTCCGGCCCCCGTGATCAGAAATCCCGCGTCCGGTTCGGGCGCGGCGAGGAGTATACCCAGCGTGGTGCGTGCTCGTACGTGCCCCACCGGTCGGCTGTTCCTGAGCCGCCCCCGCTCGCGGCTCCCGCCGGGCCACCGTGCCTGCCGGTGTCCCGCCCTCTCCGCTGAGCGGTCGGGGAGGGAGGCGGTCGCCTCAGGGACGGGGGCGGCGCCGGGCGGGAGCGCTGCGGATGGTCGCGGCGACCTCTGCGACATAGGCCTGCACCGGTCGCACGAGCGCGGGGGCTTCTCGGTCGGTCCAGCGGCGGAAGTAGGCCTGTACGTGCGCGGTGAGCTCGTCGGGTCGGGGGTCCCCCGCCGGGGCCAGGCTGATGACCTGTCCGTCGCCGACGAGACGGAGTTCGAGCGGGCACGCGGATGCGTCGAAGGCGGCCACGATGTCGTCGGTGAAGTCCGGTTCGGTCAGTCCCTGGAGCTCGGCGTCGTCCGCGCACGGCATCACCCAGCCGTCGTCATCGACCAACAGACAGGGGAACTCCACCGGGCTGACATGCGCGATCCGCAGACGGCGGCGGCGCAGGTGTCGTAGCAGGCGAGGACGCTGGATCGGCATGGCCCGATCATGCCCGGTCGGCGGAGGGCATCATGCCCGACCGGCGGACCCGTTCGATCACGCGTCCGAGAGGCGCCGTAGGCTGCGGGCATGTCAACCATGCTCCCCACCACCCCCGCCGACGCGTTCGCGATGCTGATGTCCGGGAACCGACGGTTCGTCACCGGCGAGCCCGAGCACCCCAACCAGGACGCCGCGCGGCGGACCGAGATCGCGCCCGAGCAGAACCCGTTCGCGGTGATGTTCGGCTGCGCCGACTCCCGCCTCGCGGCCGAGATCATCTTCGACCGGGGCCTGGGGGACCTGTTCGTGGTCCGCACCGCCGGGCAGGTGGTCGGCCCGGAGGTGCTGGGCAGCATCGAGTACGGCGTGGCCGTGCTCGGTGCGCCGCTGGTGGTCGTGCTGGGCCACGACTCCTGCGGGGCGGTGGCCGCGACCCGGGCCGCCGTCGAGGCGGGGACCAGGGCGCCGGGGTTCGTGCGGGACGTGATCGAGCGGGTGACCCCGAGCGTGCTGACGGCCAGGGCGGCCGGGCACACCGAGGACAGTGAGTTCATAGCGGAGCACATCCGCCAGACCGTCGACCTGCTGGTCGATCGTTCCCGCATCCTCGCCGAGGCGATCGAGGCCGGCCGGGTGGCCGTGGTCGGCCTCTCGTACCGGCTGGTGGACGGCAGCGCCCACGTGATCGCGGCGCACGGGCTCGACGCCGCCTGACGACACGTCCGCCCGGACCGGCGGGGCACCCTGGTCCGGGCGGAGCGCGGCTGGCTACGATCGGGCTGGACGGGACGCCGCGGAGGGGGACGGACGCATGGTGCTGAACGACCCGGCCTTCTACCGCGACCGGTACCCGTACTACGCCGCGCTGCGCGCGAAGGCGCCGGTCCTGCCGATCCCGTTCGCGGGCAGCGAGGCCGGGGCGGTGGTGGTGACGGGGTATCAGGAGGCCCGCCAGGCGCTGGCCGGCGCGGGGCTGTCGAAGGACACCACCGCCTACTTCGCGGACAAGGACCCCGACCGCACCCTCCATCCGGCGATCGCCCGCAACCTGCTCACCACCGACGCCCCCGAGCACACCCGCCTACGCCGCCTGGTCACCCGCGCGTTCACCACCGCCACGGTCAACCGGCTGCGGCCCGCGATCGAGGCCCTGGCGCGCGAGCTGACGGCCGGTTGGGAGCCCGGCCAGGAGGTCGACCTGGTGGAGGGGCTGGCCGCCCCGCTCCCGGTCACCGTCATCTGCGAACTGCTCGGAGTCCCGGAGGAGGACCGGCCCGCGATCGGCCACTGGTCGGCCGAACTGTTCGTCACCGGGGACCACACCCGCATCGACGCCGCCTCGCACGCGCTGGCCGCGTACATGGCCGAGCTGATCGCCGCCAAGCGCACCGCCCCCGACGACGCCCTGATCTCCGAACTGATCGCCGCCCGCGACGGCGAGGACGCCCCGCTGGACGAGCACGAGCTGCTCTCCCTCGCGGTGCTGCTCCTGGTGGCCGGCCACGAGACCACCACCGCCGCGATCGGCAACGGCGTGCTCGCACTGCTGCGCCACCCCGCCGCCTGGGACGAGCTGCTGGCCGGCCCCGAGCGGATCCCCGGCGCCGTCGACGAACTGCTGCGCTACGACGCCCCGGTCTCCATCGCCACCTGGCGCTGGGCCCCGGCCGCCACCACCCTCGGCGCGGACGGGACCGCCGTCCCGGCGGGCAGTCCGGTCTTCGTCTGCCCGGGCGCCGCCAACCGCGACCCGGCCCGCTTCGCCGAACCGGACCGCCTCGACATCCACCGGCCGGACGCCGCCGCGCACCTCGCCTTCGGCCACGGCGCCCACCGCTGCCTGGGCGCGCCGCTCGCCCACGCCGAGGTGGAGATCACCCTGCGGGTGCTGCTGGAGCGCTTCCCCGCCATGCGGCTCGCCGTGCCGGAGGGCGAACTGACCTGGCGTCATTCCCGGCTGTTCCGGGGGCTGACGGCCCTGCCGGTCCGGCTCTGAGCGAGCGCGTCAGGCGGAGCGCCGGGCCCAGTCGGCGAGGACGGGGACGCAGCGCTCGGCGAAGTCCTGGTAGTCGGCCGCCGTGTTGTAGACGTGGGTGGAGAGCCGGAAGTACCCGGTGCCGCCGAAGCTGGTGAAGGCCGCCTCGACGCCGAGTTCGGCCGCGACCCGGTCGCGCAGCGCGTCCGCCTCCAGCCGGGTGCCCGCCAGGCCCTCGGGGAGGCGGACCAGCCGCAGGGCGTTCACCGGCATGCCGACGTCCACCGCGGCGCTCTCGCCGGTCAGTTCGGCGAAGGCTGCGCCGATGACCTGTTCGGCGTGGTCGGCCAGGTCGGAGAGGTAGGTGCGGACGGTGTCCCAGCCCCAGGTCCGCTCGAGGAAGTCCAGGGCGGCCGAGGCGGCGAGGTAGCTGGTGGCGTCAAGCGTCCCCTGGGTGTCGAAGCGCTCGGGGAAGGGCTCCTCCGCTGCCCAGGAGTCGATCAACGGGTGGAGCTGGTCCCGGAGTTCACTCCGGACCACCAGCGCCGAGGCCCCGCGCGGGGCGCAGCCGAACTTGTGCAGGTTGCCCACCCACACGTCGAACTCCAGCCCGGCCAGCGGGTCCTCGATCAGACCTGGTACGTGCGCCCCGTCGACCAGCAGCGGGATGCCGGCCTCGCGGGCCGCCGCGCCGATCAGGTCCACCGGGAGCCGGCGGGCGGTGGCCGAGGTGATGTGGTCCAGCACGATGAGCGCGGTGCGGTCGGTGACGGAGGCCAGGATCGCGGCGGCCGCCTCCTCGGGGCCGGCGTGCAGCGGTACGTGCGCCGTCCGCACCCGCCCGCCCCAGCGGCGGGCCAGCCGCTCGGCGCCCATGGTGACCGCCCCGTACCCGTGGTCGGTGACCAGCACCTCGCCGCCCGGCCGGGCCGGCAGGCTGCCGTAGACGACGCTGGCCCCGGCGCTTGCGTTGGGCACCAGGGCCAGGTCCCGCACCGGGACCCGCAGGAAGTCCGCGACCTCCGCGCGGGCCGCCGCCACCCGCCCGGGCAGCGCGGGGAACCACACCACCGGCGCCCGCTCCATCTCCTCGCGCAGCCGCTGCTGCTCCCGCTGCGCGGCGAGCGGGACGGCGCCGAAGGAGCCGTGGTTGAGGTGACGGAGCGTCGGGTCCAGCGTCCAGGCGTGGGCGGCGGGGCGGCCGTCCGGCAGTAGCAGGGGCTTGGGTGCTTCGGTCATGTCGATCTCGGTTCCTCTGCTGTCGGCGCCGACGGCCTGCCCGCCGCCCCGGGTCATCCTGTCAGGCCGTCACCTCCAGGGAGTAGAGGGAGTAGCCGTAGCCGGTGCCCCGGGCGAGGCCCTGGACGCGGACGTAGCGGGTGGTGACGGGGGTGAAGGCGAGGACGTCGGCGGCGGGCGCGGTGAGGCCGCGGCGTTGGGCGACGGTGGTCCAGGCGATCCCGTCGTCGGAGACCCGGACGTCGTAGTCCTTGCCGTAGGCGGCCTCCCAGGCGAGGCGGACGGTGGAGACGCGCTGCGGGGTGCCGAGGTCGACCTGGAGCCACTGGTCATCGGTGTACTGGCTGGCCCAGCGCGTGGTCGGGTTGCCGTCGACGGCGTAGGAGGCGGGGAAGGCGGCGGTCTCGGTGGAGGAGGCGGTGACGGGGCGTTGGAAGGCCAGGTCGGGGGCGAAGACCTCCAGGGAGTAGAGGGAGTAGCCGTAGGTGGTGCCCCGGCTGAGGCCCTGGAGGCGGAGGTGGCGGGCAGTGGTGGCGGGGAAGGTGAGGGTGTCGGTGCCGGCGGTGGTGCGGCCGCGGCGTTGGGCGACAGTGGTCCAGGTGGTGCCGTCGGTGGAGGTCTGGAGGTCGTAGTCCTTGCCGTAGGCGGCCTCCCAGGTGAGGCGGACGGTGTTGTAGGCGGCCGGGGTGCCGAGGTCGACCTGGAGCCACTGGTTGTCGCTGTACTGGCTGGCCCAGCGGGTGGTGGCATTGCCGTCGACGGCGTAGGAGGCGGGGAAGGCGGCCGTCTCCGTCGAGGAGGCGGTCACCGGGCGCTGGAAGGCCAGGTCGCCCGGGGCCCCGGTCGGCTTGGTGACGGTGTCGGGGAGGTAGGCGGTGCCGGGGCCCTGGCCGACGGTGGCGACCTTGGTGAGGAAGGCGGTGTAGTCGGTGCCGCCGGCGGTGGGGGACCACATCTTCTGGGCGAGGGCGGCGAAGCTCTTCTCGATCAGGGTGTGGGTCTGGAGCTCGGTGTAGTTGAGCCGGACCTTGTCGTTCCAGACGGCGGGCATGGCGCCGAGCAGGTTCGGGGCCTGGGGCGCCAGGTCCTGGCCGCCGCCGAAGACGTGGGGTGCCCAGCTGCTGAAGATCGACTGACCGTCGAGGCCCTGCGGGTGGTAGTAGTCGGCGAACGGGACGACGTAGAGCAGGCCGTCGTTGGAGTTGATCACCTGGTAGCCGTCGGCGATGGCGGCCTTGGGGCCGTACCAGCCGTTGTTCCAGCTGTTGATCGCCATGCCCTTGTCGTAGCCCGCGCCGCTGCCGCCCATCACGGTGAAGCTGCCCCAGGCGTTGACCTTCTTGCCGAGCGAACGCACGTACGGCGCAATGGTGTTGACGTAGGTCTTGTACTGGGCCGTCAGTTCGCGCGGGTACTCGTCGATGCCGATGTGCACGGTGGGGCCGCGGAACCACGGCGCGAACTCGGCGTAGACGCTCTTCATGAAGTCGGTGGTGGCCGGCTTCGACAGGTCGAGGTGGTCGGAGTTGCCGCCGTTGAGGCCGAGGCTCGGGCGGAACTTGACGAAGGCGCGGGAGTGGGCCGGGGCGTCGATCTCCGGGACGAGGGTGACGCCGTTGGCCGCCGCGGTGGCCTCGAAGCCGTCCCAGTCCTGGCGGGTGTAGCCCTGGGCGTCGGCCAGGCCGGCGAAGGCCGGGTTGGTGCTCTTCAGGCGGAAGGCCGAAATGGCCTGGGACCAGTCGCCGTTGGGCGGGCTGATCTCGTTGTCGTTGAGGTGGAGCTGGAGGGTGTTGAGCTTCAGCCAGCCCATCCAGTGGAGGTAGGAGTTGATGAACTCGGGCGTGTAGTACCGGCGGCCTACGTCCAGCATGAAGCCGCGGACCGCGTAGTCGGGGTAGTCGACGGCGGTGCCGACCGGCAGGCTGGCGTGGTCGGCGGAGCCGAGGACGGCCTGGAGCAGGGTACGGGTCCCGTAGTAGAGGCCCTGGTCCCCGCCGCCGGTGATGCTGACCGAGCCCGTGGCCGTGCTCAACCGGTAGGCCTCCGGGCGCAGTTCGGCCTTCGCCGCGCCGAAGTCGGCCGCCGGGTCGACGCGCAGGGCGATGTCACCGGCGGCGGGCGGGCCGGTCGCCACGGGCGGCCTGAGGCCCGTCAACTCGGCTGATTCGGACGAGAGTTGCGAGGCGAGGGACTGGACGGCGGCGGAAGCCCCGGCGGGGATCACGATTCGGCTGGTGGCGGTCAGGGTGATCCGGCCGGTGCCGCCCGTCCACTGCTGGAGGGCGGGCACCACGCCGGGCGCCGCGTTGACGGCCTCGGCCGCCGTCGCATCCGCCGCGGTCGCGGGGGTGGTCAGGCCGGTGACGAGTGGGGAGAGGAGCAGCGCGGCGGTGAGGACGCGGCTCACGGTGGTGCTCGACTTCATTCCGTACTCCCGTTGCAGAGAAGCGGAAAGGGCGGGCCGGCCGGCCGCGCCCGGACGACGGGCGCGGCCGACCGGCCGGGTGTTCAGCGGGGCGTCACGGGGTGGGGGTCCACCGCTGGGCCGCGCTCCCGTCACAGGTGGCGAGTTGGAGCTT